>NZ_JBFUFR010000019.1:0-127243 GCF_056403315.1 Roseateles sp. P2_H4
CGCGCGGCACGGTTCCAGGCGGTCTCGCCGTGGCGGACCAGGACGAGTCGGGTGACTTGTTCGAGCACTAGACGCCCCAGACGACGTCGGCGCCCTCTTTCAGGCTGCGCTGCATCAGTTCGTGCAGCGGCCAGGCGCGCTGGCGCAGCGACACCCCCTGGCGGCGCGGCACGGCCTCGCCGGCGGCCTTGGCCTCGTCGACGCCGCGCTGGAACTGCGCCTCGTCGGCCGCCACGCCGGCTTCCAGCGCCTGGATCAGGCCCGGCAGCGCCGCCTGCTCGAGGATGCCTTGCGGGGCGGGTTCACGCCCCATCAGGCGCAGCACGGCATCGGCCGAGTCGGCCATCATGATGACGTCGGCGCCAGCCTTGGATTTGAAGCGGTAGAGCATGGCGGCATTGTGCGCGTGTACGTATGCAGGCCGAGCGCCGGGCCGCTCCCTAGCCGGTCCGTCAGGCGATGTGCTTGCGGCTCGATGCCGCAAGCATCGCCGTCCCCTCGGGGGCTGAGGCCGGCCCAGTGGGCGCGACGTGCCTGCCGAGGAGCAGCGGCACTGCAGCTGCGCGGTCTGCAAGACCGACCAGGCACGCCCGCGTTCAGCAGGGCGGGACTGGGCGAGGGGTACCGCCTCAGCCGCTGGCGAGCCCTAGCCAGCCGGACACCGGCGTGTCGACGACGTGGCGGCGCGGGCGCACGCGGCGCTCGAATTCATCCGGCGGCAGTGGCCTGGCGAACAGATAGCCCTGGAATTCGTGGCAGCCCGCCTGGGCCAGGAAGTCGCGCTGCGCCTCGGTTTCGACGCCTTCGGCGATGACCTGCAGGCCCAGGGCCCGGCCCATCTGCACGATGGCGTTGGCGATGCCGACGTCGCTGGCATCGTTGGGCAGGCCCTGCACGAAGCTGCGGTCGATCTTCAGGCGCTGGATGGGGAAGCGCTTCAGATAGCCCAGCGACGAATACCCGGTGCCGAAGTCGTCGATGGACAGCGTCACGCCCAGCGCCGCCAGCGAGCGCATGCGCTTCAGGGCCTCCTCGGCATCCCCCAGCAGCACGCCCTCGGTGAGTTCCAGCTCGAGCAGGCTGGCCGGCAGCATGGCTTCGCGCAGGGCCTCGGCCACGGTCTCGACGAAATGGGCCTGCTGGAACTGCAGCGCCGACACGTTGACGGCGACGGGCATGCGCAGGCCGCGGCCCAGCCAATGGGCGGCCTGGCCGACCGCCTCGCGCAGCACCCATTCGCCGATGGCGACGACGAAGCCGCTCTCCTCGGCCAGCGGAATGAATTCGGCGGGCGAGATGTCGCCGCGCTGCGGGTCGCGCCAGCGGATCAGCGCCTCGGCGCCGATGACGCGGTCGCTGCCCAGTTCGACCTGCGGCTGGTAGTGCAGGCGAAAGCGCCCTTCGGCCAGGGCCTGGCGCATGTCATGGTCCAGGCGCATGCGCGACAGCAGGTCGACTTCCTTGCGCGGCACATGGAAACGGAAACCCGCGCGGCCACTCTCCTTGACCCAGTGCATGGCGCGCTCGGCGCTGGCCATCAATTCGTCGGGCGAGCTGCCATCGCTGGGATAGAGCGCGATGCCGCAACTGGCGGTGACGGTGAAGCTCAACGTRTCGAAACTGAAGGGCTGGGCCAGCAGTTGCTGCACGTGGCGGGCGGCAGCCTCGGCCTCCAACATGTTGGCGCCGTCGATGAGCAGCGCGAATTCGTCGCCACCCAGGCGGGCCAGGGTGTCATTGGCACCCACCGCGCCGCGCAGGCGCTCGACGACGTCGCGCAGCACGCGGTCGCCATAGCTGTGGCCCAGGGTGTCGTTGATCTGCTTGAAACGATCCAGGTCCAGGTGCAGCAACGCGAAGGCAGGCGCCGGCTCGCCGGTCTCGACGGCCGCCATCTGCTGCACGATGCGGTCGGCGAGCGCGCGGCGGTTGGGCGCACCGGTCAGCGCGTCGGAGCGGCCGAGTTCCTCGATGCGCTGGTGGGCGGCCAGCTTCTCGCTGAGGTCGCGGAATGAAAAGACCCGCCCGATGGGCTCGCCGCGGCTCATCTGCGGCAGCGAGACCTGCTCCAGCACGCGGCCGTCGGCCAGGCGCAGCATGTCGCTGGAGCGCATCAGCGGCGCGTCCAGCAGGGCCTCGATGCGCAGCCGGTACTGCTCGCCGTCGCGCATGACGCGCTGCAGGCTCAGCCACAGGCCGGCGTCGCCGGGTTCGTGCAGCAGGCCGCCGGGCAGGCCCCAGAGCTTGGCGAAGCGGCGGTTGAAGCTGCGCACGCGGCCGCCCAGGTCGACGACGAGGATGCCGTCGGCGGTGGATTCCAGCGTGGCACGCAGTTCGGCCAGCAGCGTCTCGCGCTCGGCTTCGGCGCGGCGGCGGCGCGTCTGGTCGTGCAGCAGCACCAGCCAGTAGCGGCCACCCTCGGGCGTGTGGACGGGGCTGATGCTGCGGCTGACCCAGCGCGGCTGGCCGTCGCTGTGCGTCAGCACCGTGTCGGAGCGGATGCGGGCGAAGGGGTCGCGCGCGGCGCCCTGCCAGAAGGCTTCGTCTTCCAGCGACCCGCACAGGGCCGCCGGTGGCTGGCCGAGCGCGCGTTCCGGCTTGAGGCCGAGCAGGCGCAGCGCCGCGCGGTTGACGGCATTGACCGTCAGGCTTTCGCCATCCACCAGCCAGGCCGGCTCGGGCAGGCCCTCCAGCATGGCGCTCATCACGGACGGCGCCTCAACKACGCGGGGCAAGGCCGGGTTCGCCTCGCGGCCGGCGTTCACGCGGCCAACTCCCCTGGTCCCGTACTCGCGGCGTCAAAGAAGTAGGCGATGCGTGCCCGGGGGCTGAGGTAGTCCAGCGAAGCCCGCGGCAGGAACTGGGGCTTGAGGCTGCGGCGGATGCCGAGGTCGGGCATCTCTTCCAGGTTGAGGATCAGCGCCTCTTCCTTGGCGACCTTGATGTCATGGACCATGACGCGCGGCTTCAGCGGGCGCGCCGAATTGACGGACACGACCAGCGCGTAGCGGTCGTCGGTCAGCTGCACGGTGGAGCCCGGCGGGTAGACGCCCATCATGCGGATGAAGGCGTTCAGCATGGTCGCGTCGAAACGGTTGCGGCCCTGCGCGAACATCAGCGACAGCGCCTCATGGGGCGTCATCGCCTTGGACGTGATCAGCGGGTTGCACAGGCCGTCGAAGCGGTTGACCAGGGCGACGATGCGCGCGCCGGTGCTCATGCGGTCCATGTTGATGCGCTGCGGGAAGCCGCTGCCATCGGCGTGCTCGTGGTGCTGGGCGACGATGAGCAGCGGGCCGGGCGCCAGGCCCATGGTCTGGGCAATGGCCACGCCCTTGACGACGTGCTGCTGGTAGGCCTGGGTTTCGGCGGCCGTGAAGCTCTCGTCGCGGTGGCGCAGGCGCGCCGCGACCTCGAGCTTGCCGACGTCATGCAGCAGCGAGCCGACGCCCAGATCCATCATCTCGTCACGGCCGAGGCCAAAGGCGCGGCCGAGCAGCAGGGCAATGATGCAGACGTTCAGCGCATGCGCCGTGCTGCGGTCACCGGCGGCTTCGTTGAGCAGCCGCATGTTCAGATCACCCTCGACCAGCATCTTGTCCAGCAAGGCGGCGGTCAGGGCCTCGGCCTGGGTGCGGGCGGCATGGGGGTCGGCCTGGACCGTGTCCATGACACCGCGAAAACCATCGGCGGCTTCGCCGTACTGCTCCTCGCACAGGCGCAGCGCTTCGCGCTGGGCGGCCAGCGCGCGGCGATGGGCTTCACGGGCCAGGTCTTCGGGGCTGGGCTGGGTTGGGACAGAGGTTTCGGACCCGTCGGCAGCATCGGCGCCCGCGGCAACCACGGCGCCCTCGGGCGACTGCAGCGACAGGTCGCTCTTGGCCGGGCTCCAGCGCACCTGGGTCAGGCCAAGGCGGCGCAGGATCAGCAGCTGGTCGCTGGACGCGATCTTGAAGCTGGACAACGGAAAGGGATGCGACATCCAGCCGAGATCCAGATGAATGAACATCCCGACCGTCAACTGGCTGACATCGATCAGTGGATCGCTGGTTCTATCCTGCATTCGCTCAAAGCCCGTGCGCCGGGCACCCTCGACTCGGCCCGAGCTCCGGCAAACTTGCCGCAGTGCTCGAACCGGTCTCCTGCTATACGTCAAATCGGCCGGTCGCGCCTGCTGCTGCCTGGGAAAAATCCCGGGCAAGGCGCAAGTCGGAGCTTAGCGCCTGAACGTGACCGATTTCCCGCCGCTTAGTCGGGGCAAACGCGGAGGAATGCATACCGGAAGGCCTGCGTGAAGCTTCGCCGGCCGCTCCGCTTCAGCGGTGCTTGTGGTGCTGGGCGATGAAGTCGCGATACCAGTGGGCACTGTCCTTGAGCAGGCGCTGCTGGCTCGCATAGTTGACATGGACGAGGCCGAAGCGCTTGTCGTAGCCGGAATTCCACTCGAAGTTGTCCAGCAGGCTCCAGTAGAAATAACCGCGCACATCGGCGCCCAGGCTCATGGCGGTGGCCAGGGCCTGCAGATGGGCGGACAGATAGGCGATGCGCTCGGCATCGGGCACATGCGGCTTGGGGCCGTCGACGACGCGGTCGGCATTGGCCATGCCGTTCTCGGTGATGAACATCGGCGGCGGGTTGTACTCGCGGGCCAGGCGCACCAGGTGCTGGGCGAAGACCTCGGGCACGATCTCCCAGCCCATGTCGGTGAAGCCGCGCTTGCCCGGGCCCGGCACGGTCTTGCCGTCGGCGCCGAAGAGGCTGCGCGTGTAGAAGTTGATGCCGAGGAAATCCAGCGGCTGGCGGATGCGCTCCAGGTCGCCGGCCTCGACCAGCGGAGCGTCGGCGCCGACGTACTCGAAAGCATCGGCCGGGTAGGCGCCGCGGAAGATCGGGTCCATATACCAGCGCACGTTCAAGCCGTCGTCGATGCGCGCGGCGCGGCGGTCCGCCTCATTCGGCGTGGCCGGGAAGGACGGCGTGTGGTTGAGGACGATGCCCAGCCGGGTCTTGGTGACGGCGCGCATCGCGGCGATCGCCTCACCATGGGACAGCATCAAGTGGTGGGCCACCTGCAGACTCTCGGCGCGGCTGGTACGACCCGGGGCGAACTGGGCGGTCTCGTAGCCCAGCGTTGCCGTGCACCAGGGCTCGTTGTGCGTCGCGATGCTGGCCAGGCGGTCGCCGAAGCGGCGCGCGATTTCGGCACCGTAGTCGGCGAAACGGCCGACGACGCCGCGCGACAGCCAGCCGCCGATGCTCTCGTCCAGGGCCTGCGGCAGGTCCCAGTGGTAGAGCGTGCCGTGGGGCTGGATGCCGGCCTCCAGCAGCGCATCGATGAGGCGGTCATAGAAGGCGAAGCCGGCTTCGTTCCAGGCGCCCTCGCCCAGCGGCTGCACGCGCGGCCAGCTGAAGCTGAAGCGGTAGCAGTCCAGGCCCAGGCCCTTCATCAAGGCGACGTCGTCGCGGAAGCGGTGGTAGTGGTCGCAGGCGACGTCGATGTTGGAGGCGTCCTTGATGCGGCCGGGTTGGCGGCAGAAATGGTCCCAGATGGACGCGGCCTTGCCGTCCTCGAAGGCCGCGCCCTCGATCTGCGCCGCGCTGGTGGCGACACCCCAGAGGAAACCGGGCGGGAAGGACTGGGCCAGGGCGGCAGGGTCGATGCGATCGAGATTGGAAAGAGGCATGGTGGCGGAGCCGTGGCGGGCTGGCTGACGGGCGATGAGGCGGGAAGACGGGGGAAAAGCGGCACTGGCACCAGTACCGCGACGAACGGGTCGGGTCAGGGCGCCGGGCCGGGCGAGCCCGCCGGGCAGGGGCAGCGTTTCATGGTGTCTCCTGTGTTGTTCGAGCTGCGCTTGCCACTGGCAACCCACTCGTTTTCATGGGCAGCAACGTGGCGGCCGCGGCCGCAGTCCTGGCTGCACGGCGGCAATCTTGCCCGAACGATGACAACGCTGTCAATACGCGCTGATAGCGATACCGCTTGCCGCTTCAGGCGGCGGAACAACGCGGAAGGTCGGGGAGGCGCGCGGGCTCAGCGGGCGCGCGTGGAGTCCCGCACGACGAGTTCGTGCGGCAGCACCTTGTGCAGGTCGACCTCATCAGTGGAGGCGGCCACACCGCCAGCCCGCGGGCCCGTGACCAACATTTCCACCGCCATGCGCGCCATCTCGGCCACCGGCTGGCGCACCGTGGTCAGCGGCGGCCAGACCAGCGCCGCCGTCGGCGAATCGTCGAAACCGGCCACCGACAACTCGTTGGGCACGGCCAGACCCAGGCGCTGGGCCGCGGCAAGCACGCCCAGGGCCATGTCGTCGTTGCTGGCGAACACGGCGGTCGGGCGCTGGCGGCGGCTCAGCAGCTGGTGGGCGGCCTCGCGGCCACTCTCGAACGTGAAGGCGCCGGGCTGCAGCAGTTCGGGGTCGGGTTCCAGGCCATGCGCGCGCAGCGCGTTGACGAAGCCCTGGTAGCGCGCCGCACTGGCCGACTGGTCGGGCGGCCCCTTGATGAAGGCGATGCGCTGATGGCCCAGGCTGAGCAGCAGATTGGTGATTTCCTCGGCCGCGTGGACATCGTCCATGCGCACCGAAGGGACGCCGCGCAGGTCGCGCTCGGGCGACATCAGCACGCAGGGCGTGCCGTTCTCGCGCAGCGCGGCCAGCACCTCGGGGTTGTCGCACAGCGGCGGCGTCAGGATCATGCCGTCGGGCCGCAGCGCCATCACCATGCGGTCGATCTGCTGGCGCAGGTCGGGCGCATCGTTGTGAAGTGACTCGACAACGAGGTGATATCCCAGCTCGCGGCATCGCAGCGTGGCACCTTGCTGCACGCTGCCGACGAAGATCGCGCTGGGGTCGTAATAGAGCAGGCCGATCAGRAAGGACCGTCCGCCTGCGAGGCTGCGCGCCGACTGCTTGGGTCGGTAGCGCAGCGCCTCCACCACCTTGAGCACCTGATCCCGGGTGGTTTCATGCACGCCGGGTTCATGGTTGAGCACGCGCGACACCGTCTTGATCGAGACGCCCGCCTCGCGGGCGACGTCGACGATGGTGGGGCTGGTGCCGCGCGGACTCATGGGCACGAAGAATTACTTCTTCTTGGCCTTGGCGGCCGGCTTGGCGGCGGGCTTGGCAGCGGCCTTCTTGGCAGCAGCCTTGGGATCCACGGCAGCCTTGAAGCCGGCACCAGCGGTGAACTTGGGCAGCTTGGCGGCGGCGATCTTGATCTTGGCGCCGGTGCTGGGGTTCACGCCGTTGCGGGCGGCACGTGCGTGCTGCTTGAAGGAGCCGAAGCCCGGGATCGACACCGCACCACCCTTTTTGACGGTGGTGACGATGGCGTCCAGCAGGGTCTCGAGGACGCGGCCGGCTTCAGCCTTGCTCAGCTCGTGCTTGGCGGCCAGGTGTTCGATCAGATCGGTCTTGTTCATGCGGGGGGTCTCGTCCAAAAACGCGCCCGAACGACTCGGGCGGGCGCGATTGTGGCTTATCGCGCGAGGCATACAGTCTCGGCAGAGTCCCGTATCCATCGTCGATGTCCGCCCACGTGCATTTTTCCTCTTTGCTCGACGCTCTGCCCCAGCAGGTGTGGAAGGCCGACGCCCAGGGTCGCCTGCTGTGGATGAACGCCCGCCTGGCCGAAGCGCTGAACCGCCCCGCCCTGCCGGCGCCCCTGACCCAATGCCTGCACGCGGACGACCGCGCCCCCTTCACCGAGCGCTGGGCCGCGGCGCAGCGCAGTGGCCGCTTCGAGATGGAGTACCGCCTCGGCACGAACTGGGTGCTGGCCCAGGCCCAGCGCCTGCCGGACTCGCCTCTGTGGCTGGGCACGCACACCGACATCAACTCGCGGCGCGCCGTCGAGACGCGGCTGCGCGAGTCCGACGAGGTCTGGAAGCTGGCGCTGGAATGCAGCGGCGACGGCGTCTGGGACTGGCATGTGCAGGTGGGCACAGAATATTTCTCCGACCGCTATCTGCGCCTGTACGGCTTCGAGCCCGGTGATGTGGACGCGACGCCCGAGGCCTTCGATGCACGCACGCATCCCGACGACCTGGCGCAGATGGACAAGGACCGCGAAGACCATTTCGCCGGCCGCACGGCGCTGTACCGCAACGAGCACCGCGTGCTGGCCAAGGACGGCAGCTGGAAATGGATCCTGAGCCGCGGCATGGTCATCGCGCGGGATGCGGCGGGCAAGCCGCTGCGCATGGTCGGCACGCACACCGACATCACCGACCGCAAGCGCCAGGAGGCGCTGGTCTGGCAACAGGCGCGCGTCGACACGCTGACCGGCCTGCCCAACCGCCGTTCTCTGCGCGAGCGCATCGAGCGCGCGCTGGCCCTGCGGGCGATGCGCGGCGACGAACTCGCCGTCATGTTCGTCGACCTCGATCACTTCAAGGAAGTCAACGACTCGCTGGGCCATGACGTCGGCGACGCGCTGCTGGTGCAGGTGGCGGGGCGGCTGCAGCAGCACATGCCCACCGGTGGCGTGGTCGCGCGCATGGGGGGCGATGAATTCACGGTGCTGCTCGCAACGGACAGGGCGGCACCGGCGGCCGAGCGCGTCGGCCATCATCTGCTGCAGGCCCTGTCCGAGGCCTTCGAGGTCGTTGGCGAGCGGGTCTATGTGTCGGCCAGCATCGGCGTGAGCCTGGCGCCGCGCGATGGCGTCGAGATCGAGGCGCTGTTCAAGCATGCCGACCTGGCGTTGTACGAGGCCAAGGGTGCGGGCCGCAATCGCATGGCGATGTTCACGCCGGCCCTGCACGAGGCCGCGCAGCGCCGCACCCGCCTCGCCGCCGAACTGCGTGAAGCACTGCGGAGGGCGCAGTTCAGCCTGGTCTACCAGCCCATCCTGTCGCTGCAGGACCCGGCCGCGCCGCCGCGCAAGGCCGAGGCCTTGCTGCGCTGGACTCACCCGCAGCTGGGCGAGGTCAGCCCGGCCCAGTTCATCCCGATTGCCGAGACCAGCGGCTTCATCGTCGACATCGGCGACTGGGTCTTCCGCGAGGCCGCCGCCCAGGTGCTGGCCTGGCGGACGGCCGGGCGCGAGGGCTTCCAGATCAGCGTCAACAAGTCACCGGTGCAGTTCCTCGGCGAGCGCAGCCACCGCGTACAGCCGGACTGGGTCATGCATCTGCACGACCTGGGCCTGGCGGGCGACGCGCTGGCCGTCGAGATCACCGAAGGCCTGCTGCTGGAACGCGACGAGGCCGTGGCCGAACGGCTGCGCGCGCTGCGCGAGGCGGGGTTGGCCATCTCGCTGGACGACTTCGGCACGGGCTACTCGTCACTGAGCTATCTGCAGCACCACGACATCGACACCGTCAAGATCGATCGCAGCTTCGTGGCCGGGATCGAGAGCAGCGGCAAGGCGCTGGCGCTGTGCCGGGCCATCGTGACGATGGCGCATGAGCTGGGCATGGAGGTCGTTGCCGAAGGGGTGGAGACCGAGGCGCAGATGCTCGCTTTGAAAGCGATGGGGTGTGATTGGGGGCAGGGGTGGTGGTTTGGGAAGGGGGTTTCCGCTGCGGAATTTGAGCAGCGGTGGTTTTCCGCCCCGACGCGCTGAACGGCCCATCGAGGGCCATTCAGCGGGGACTCGGTCACGTTCCGCGACCCCGGCTTGAAGCGCAGCTTCAAGCCCTTCGAGTCCTCACGCGATGTCCACTGGACATCGCTTCCTGGTCCCCAAACGGCGAAGGCCAGCACTTGCGTGCTGGCCTTCTTCGTTTGGTGCCCAGGAGAGGACTCGAACCTCCACGGAGTTACCCGCTAGTACCTGAAACTAGTGCGTCTACCAATTCCGCCACCTGGGCTTTCAGGGAGGCCGGACTATAGCCTAGTTCTCAGCCCTCCCCGACGAAGTCGACTCAGATGTCGAACTTCACTCCCTGAGCAAGCGGCAATTCACTCGAGTAATTCACGGTGTTCGTGGTGCGGCGCATATAGGCCTTCCAGGCATCCGACCCGCTCTCGCGGCCGCCACCGGTTTCCTTTTCACCACCGAAGGCACCGCCAATTTCCGCACCGGACGTGCCGATGTTGACGTTGGCAATGCCGCAGTCGCTGCCCGATGCGCTCATGAAGCGCTCGGCCTCGCGGATGTCGGTCGTGAAGATCGCGCTCGACAGGCCTTGCGGCACGCCGTTCTGCAGCKCGATGGCTTCTTCCAGCGTCTTGTACTTCAGCGTGTACAGGATAGGCGCGAAGGTCTCGTGGCACACCACCTCGGTCTGCGACGGCATGCGCACCAGGGCCGGCACGACGTAATAGGCCTCGGGGAAGCGATCGGCCAAGGCACGTTCACCGCCACTGACCTGCCCGCCCTGCTCGCGCGCGGCGCTCAGCGCGAACTGCATCGCGTCGAAGGATTGCGCGTCGATCAGCGGACCGATCAGCGTGCCCTGCTCCACCGGCGAACCGATGGGCAGCTGGGCGCGGGCGCGGTCCAGGCGCTCGACGAGGGCGTCGTGGATACTCTCGTGAGCGATGACGCGGCGCGTCGTCGTGCAGCGCTGGCCGGCCGTGCCATAGGCGCCGAACAGGATGCCGCGCACGGCCAGTTCCAGGTCGGCGCTGGGCGTCACGATGATGGCGTTGTTGCCACCCAGCTCCAGCAGCGAGCGGCCGAAGCGGGCCGCCACGCGCGGACCGACGGCGCGACCCATGCGGGTGGAGCCGGTGGCGGAGACGAGGGCCACGCGGGCATCGTCGACCATCGCTTCACCGGCATCGGCACGGCCGATGATCAGCTCGGACAGGCCGTCAGGCGCGGTGTTGCCCGCGGCGCGGTAAGCCTTCAGTGCGCGCTCGAACAGGGCCTGCGTGGCCAGCGCGGTCAGCGGCGTCTTTTCGGACGGCTTCCACACGCAGGTGTCGCCGGCCACCAGCGCCAGGGCCGAGTTCCAGGCCCACACGGCCACCGGGAAATTGAAGGCCGAGATGATGCCGACGACACCCAGCGGCAGCCACTGTTCCATCATGCGATGGCCGGGGCGCTCGCTGGCGATGGTCAGGCCGTGCAGCTGGCGCGACAGACCGACAGCGAATTCGCAGATGTCGATCATTTCCTGGACTTCGCCCAGGCCTTCGCTGGTCACCTTGCCGGCTTCGATGGAAACCAGCTGGGCCAGTTGCGCCTTGTGGGCGCGCAGCTCTTCGCCGAACAGGCGAATCAGCTCGCCGCGCTTGGGCGCCGGCACGACACGCCAGGCCTTGAAGGCCTCGGCCGCACGGCCGACGGCCGCCTTCATGTCGGCCGCGCTGGCGGTGGACAGTTGGGCCAGCACGCTGCCGTCGATGGGCGAGCGCACGGTCAGGTCGCCCGAACTGGGCAGATGGACGCCGAGGGCGTCGAGGACGGAAAGGGTTTGTTGCTTCATGGTCCGCATTGTCCCGATCAGGAAATGGACTCGACTTGACGGCTTTGTTGATACGCCGAGCCGAAGCGGTTGGCAAGGAAGTCAGGCAGGCTGACTTCTTCCTGGCGGACAAAGCCCTTCTGCGGCAGCTTGCCTTCGCGGAACAGGTCGACGGCGGCGCAGATGCCGGCGGCGGTCGTGATCTGGATGGCGCTCAAGGGCTGGGCACCGTCACGCGTCGCGAAGATCTTGCGGGCAAAGACTTCCTGCAGCAGCACACCGTTCTTCTGGCCCGACACGGTCACGAAGACGAGCACGACGTCCTGCATGGTGGCGGGCATGCTCTTGCGCATGATGTCCTTCAGCAGGTTCTGGTCGCCCTTCAGGCCCAGGTCGCCCAGCAGGAACTGCATCAGGTCGCGGTGGCCGGGGTAGCGCACGGTCTTGTAGTCCAGGTTGCGCACCTTGCCCGCCCAGGTCTCGCACAGCGTGCCCAGGCCGCCGGAGGTGTTGAAGGCCTCGTACTCGGTGCCGTCCAGGCTGAAGTGCTCCAGGCCTTCCAGCGGCAGCGCAGAGATGGTCTCGCCCTCGTGCACGGCCTCGCAGGGGTGGCAGTACTCGTTGATGAGGCCGTCGACCGACCAGGTCAGGTTGTACTTCAGCGCATTGGTCGGGAAGGCCGGCAGGGCGCCGACACGCATCTGCACGTCGCGCACCGAGTCAAAGCCGCTGGCCAGATGGTGGGCCACGATGCCGATGAAGCCCGGCGCCAGGCCGCACTGCGGCATGAAGGCGGTCTTGGCGCCCTCGGCCATCTTCATGATGGCCTTGGTGGCGGCCACGTCCTCGGTCAGATCGAAGTAGTGGCAGCCGCACTCCAGCGCCAGTTCGGCGGCGGTGATGGCCAGGTGGTAGGGCAGCGCGTTGACGACGGCATCCTTGCCACGCAACTGTGCGGCCAGCGCGGCGCGGTTGTCGCTGTCGACCTCGGCGGTGGCGATGCCCTCGGCAGCCAGCACCTTCAGATAGCCGGGGTTCTTGTCCAGCACGGTCACCTGGTAGTCGCCGGTGGCGTGCAGCAGGCGGGCGATGGTCTGGCCGATGTGGCCGGCGCCGAGCAGGGCGATCTTCATGGGGTGCTCCGTGTCGAGGGATTGAACTGGGCCGCACTCTAGGCAGGGTCGCTGACGAAAGAAAGCATCACTCCGACGAAAGCAATTGTTGTTTCGACGATTCGTCGCGATGATTCGTCGTTATGGATGAATTGCGGGTAAACCCGATAACCTCGACGGACGACCTCGACCGCCGCCTGATCCTGCTGTTGCAGGCCAATGCGCGGGAGAGCACGGCCACCCTCGCGCGCAAGCTGGGCGTCGCGCGCACCACCGTCGTCGCGCGGCTTGCCCGGCTGGAGGCCAGCGGCCGCATCGTGGGCTACACGGCGCGGCTGGGCGGCGACGAAGCGGGGCGCAGCGTGCAGGCCTTCGTCGGCATCACCGTCAGCCCCAAGGCCGGACGCGAGGTGGTCAAGCGGCTAGCAGAACTGCCCGAGTTGCGCCAGCTCGCCTCCGTCAGTGGTGAGTTCGACTACATGGCGCTGCTGCGCGCCGACACTACGGCCCGGCTCGACGCCCTGCTCGACGAGATCGGCGAGATCGACGGCGTGCTGCGCACCAACAGCTCGGTGGTGCTGGCGCTTCGAGTCGACAGACAGACCTGAACTGGAGACCTTCGATGACCTGGCTTGCCCTCGGCCTTGCCCTCTTCCTCGGCATCCACCTGACCCGCGCGCTGGCGCCGCGATGGCGCGAGGCGCAGATGGCCCGCATCAGCGAGAAGGGCTGGAAGGGCCTTTACACCCTCGTGTCCCTGGTCGGCTTCGGCCTGATCCTGTGGGGCTTCTCGCAGGCGCGGCTGCAACCCGTCGTGCTGTGGGCGCCGATCCGCGGCATGAACCACGCTGCAGCCGCGCTGATGTTGATCGCGATGATCCTGATGGCCGCGGCCTATGTGCCGCGCAACCACTTCAAGGCCAAGCTGCAGCACCCCATGACGCTGTCGGTCAAGGTCTGGGCCTTCGCCCACCTGCTGGCCAACAACACGCTGGCCGATGTGATGCTGTTCGGCAGCTTCCTGGTCTGGTCCATCCTCGTCTTCCGCGCAGCGCGGCGGCGACCGGCGCCGGCGGCAGCGCCCGGCACCGTGGTGGGCACGCTGGCCACCATCGCCGTCGGCTTCGCGCTGTGGGCCTTCTTCGCGTTCTGGGCCCATGCGGCGTGGCTGGGCATCGCGCCGCTGGGATAGGCGGCACACGTCCAGGAACCTGGGGCCTCGGCGAGGCCCTGCGCGCGCAGCGGTACGCGTAGACTCGAAGGTAGATGATTCGCCGCTCTTGGATGTGCTTTTTGGCCTGCCTTCTGGGCCTGGCGGCAACGGTCGCCACCGCGGCAGACGCCCAGGCCAGGCCCTTCACTGCCTGCGGCGAACCCGGCATCGGGCCGCCCTGGCTGTACCGCACGCCGGGCCAACCGCAGCAGATGAGCGGCTTCCTCGTCGATCTCTGGCCGCCGCTGTTTGCCAGGCTCGGCGTCGAACTCCAGCTCATCGACCTGCCCTTCAAGCGCTGCCTGCGCGCGGTCGCTTCCGGCGAGATCGATTTCGCGCTCGCCGCCTACTACGACGACGAGCGCAGCAAGACGCTGGCCTTCTCCAAGCCCTACAAGACCTTCACGCCCCAGGTCTTCTTCCGCGCTGCGCAGCCGCTGAACATTGCCGACCGCGCCGGGCTGAAGCGCTGGCGCGGCTGCGGCAAGAACGGCTCGACCTATGCCCACTACGGGTTGGGACCGAAAGACCTCGACCAAGGCGCGCGCAACTACCAGCAGCTGATCGAAAAACTGCTGCTCGGCCGCTGCGACTACTTTGTCGAAGAACTCGAAGTCATCGAGCAGTGGGAACTCGGCAAGGTCAACCATCTGGCCACGCCGGGGCTGGCTCACGCGCCGTTGGCGGACGTGCCCCCGCCGGCCTTCCATGTGGTGGCCGCACGCGGCAGCGCGGCGGCTGAGTTGCTACCGCGCCTGGACGCCGCCTTCGCCGAGGCCATGCGCAAAGGCGACGTGGCGCGACACTGGAAGCGCCACGCGGGCCAGTTGCCCTACTGACAGGCCGCGAGACTCAGGCGGCCGACGCGCCGCGGCACCGGTCCATCAGCCTCGTCAACCCCAGCAAGGCATCCAGCATCGGCGTCGCCACCCCCAGTTGCTGCGCGAGCTCGCGCGGTGCGGCCAGCAGGGCGTCGGTTTCGATGGCCCGCCCGGCCTCGATGTCCTGCAGCATGGAGGTCTTGAAGGCGCCGAGCGAGCGCGTGATCGCGTGCCGGTCCTGCGGTGTCTGGGAGATCGGGCAGCCCATGCGCTCACCCACTTCGGCCGCCTCGCCCATGATGGCCGTCGTGAAATCGCGCACGAGGTCGTCGTCGAGGATGCGATCGGTCGTCGCGCGCGTCAGCGCCGAGACCGGGTTGGTGGTCATATTGCCCCACAGCTTGTACCAGGCGTCACGCTGGATGCTCTCCGCGGCCTTGGCCTCGAAACCGGCATTGCCGAGCAGCGTTGCCAGCGCATCGACCGCCGCACTCGCGCCGCCCACGGCCTCGCCGATCAACAGGCCGTTGCCCATCACATGGCGGACATGCCCCGGCGCCTCGGTGAAGCAGCTCGCATGGACGACGCAGCCAACGACGCGCTCGGGCGGAATCAGCGCGGCGATGCGGCCGTCCGGGTCCACGCTCTGCAGCATCAGCCCCTGCACCGGCAGGCCGGCCGTGAACCACCAGGGCAGGCCGTTCAACGCCGTCAGCACGCGCGTGTCGGGCCCGCAGAGCCGGGCGACCTGCGCCGCCACGCCGGCGATGGCCGGGCCCTTGACGGCGAGGATGACGAGATCCTGCAGGCCGAGCTCGGCCGCGTCGTCGCTGACACGCAACGGCGCGCGCCAGCTGTCCTCGCCGCTGTCCAGACGCAGGCCGTGCTCGCGCACGGCCGCCAGCGTGTCGCCACGCGCCAGTGCGCTGACGGCCACGCCATCCACGCGTTGCAGATGCGCGGCCATCCAGCCGCCAATGGCCCCGAGGCCGACGATGCAGACCTTAAACATGGGGGGGCCTGCTCGCCCTCAGGGGAGCGATGCGAGAGGGTCTGCGCGGGTGCAGGGCTAGGCGTGGCGCTGAAGCCCGGGCTGGCCGCCCGGGCAAGGCGCCCAACAACGCCATGCGCCCGCGCAGCCCCTCTCCCGAAGGGTTGTCACTCAAAAGCCCGCGCGCGGCGTTGCGAAGCCTCGCTGGGGACGACCCCAGCTTCGACTTCGCGCCTTGCTCGCGGGTTTTTGAGTGGCAACGCATCCGTTCCCCTGAGGGTGAGCAGGCCCCCAGTCTCGCACGTGGGCTTGTGGCCGAGATGACCCGCAGCCATGATCGCCCTCCTCTCGAGGAGACCCGCCATGGCCACCAAGCCCCGCAAGCCCGCCACTGCCAAGAAGGCCACCGCCGCCGCCGCGCCCACACCCAAACTGGACGCCCGCCCCGACCGCCTGGACCTGCGCGACCTGGTCTACCGCTCGCCGCTGCGCTCCCTGCCGGCGCGCTGGCCGCTGGACGCCGACCTGAAGCGCCTGCTGCCCGCCTATGTGAAGGCCGGCCGCATCCTCAACCAGGGCAACGAGGGCGCCTGCACCGGCTTCGGCCTGGCCTGCGTGACCAACTACCTCTACTGGCTGCGCCATCTCGACACGCCGCGTGCCCGCCTGCCCGAGCCGGTCAGCCCGCGCATGTTCTACGAGCTGGCCCGCCTCTACGACGAATGGCCCGGCCAGGACTACGAGGGTTCGTCCTGCCGCGGCGCGCTGAAGGGCTGGCACAAGCACGGCGT
The DNA here is from genome assembly GCF_056403315.1 of Roseateles sp. P2_H4. Lineage (NCBI taxonomy): Bacteria > Pseudomonadati > Pseudomonadota > Betaproteobacteria > Burkholderiales > Sphaerotilaceae > Roseateles > Roseateles sp. P2_H4. Next base: position 16,297 of record NZ_JBFUFR010000019.1, read on the forward strand.
GTGCTCCCTCCAGCACTGGCCCTACCCCATCGACAAGCGCGGCAACGGCGTTTTCGAGCGCCCTGCCGCCGGCTGGGACGAAGACGCGACGCGGCGGCCGCTGGGCGTCTACTACCGCGTCGACAAGAGAAGCATCGTCGACATGCAGGCCGCCATCTACGAGATCGGCGCCATCTACGTGTCGGCCGACGTGCACGACGGCTGGACCGTCGACGTGACGGCCGCGCCGTCCAGCCATGCCCAGCTGCCACGCATCCAGCGCATGGCCCAGAAGACCGGCGGCCATGCCTTTGCACTGGTGGGCTTCAACGAACGCGGCTTCGTCGTGCAGAACAGCTGGGGCACGGAATGGGGCGCCAGCGGCTTCGCCATCCTGAGCTACGAGGACTGGATCACCAACGGCACCGATGCCTGGGCCGTCGCACTGGGCGTGCCGCAGGACCTGTCGGACATCAAGCCCACGCCGGCCCCGGCCGGCAAAAGCAGCAAAAGCGCCAAGGCCGGCCGCGCGGCCGCGGGGGGCTTTCGCACCATGGCCGGCCGCGGCCTGGCGGACGTCGGCCCCACGCTGCGCGACGAGGACAACCCGCGCGACGACCCCTGGCCCATCGACCATGTCTTCGCCCACAAGCCCTACCAGCCGCTGCGCACCGACGAGGCCTATACCCACACCCTGGTCTCGGGCAACGACGGCCAACTGATGGCGACCGACTTCACCCGCGCCCGCCACGACCGCGAGGGCCTGGCTAGAGAAATCATCGTCGAGCGCCCCGCCGCCTGGTTCAAGGCGAGCAAGGGCAAGACCGTCAAGCTCGCCATCTACGCCCACGGCGGGCTGAACTCCGAGGTCGGCGCCATCCAGCGCATCCGCGTGCTGGCGCCCTATTTCCTCGCCAACGGCATCTACCCGCTGTTCTTCACATGGAAGACCGGCCCCGGCGAGACGCTGAAGGACATGCTCGAAGACCTCAAGCACCGCGTCGTCGACTCGGCCGACGCCAGCGCCGGCTGGCTGGACCGCATGCGCGAGAGCGCCGGCGAGGCCAAGGACCGTGCCATCGAAGCCGTCGGCCGCCAGTTCGCGCGCGGCATCTGGAGCGAGATGCGCGAGAACGCCGAGGGCGGCGCCACGGCCGACCATGTGCTCGACCTGGCCGCCCGCATGCTGCGCGAACTGCGCGATGGCCTGGCCAAGAGCGGCAAGACGCTGGAGCTGCACCTCGCCGGCCACTCGGCCGGCTCCATCCTCATCGGCCACCTGCTCAGCCGCCTGGGCGGTGCCAACGCCGTGCAGGCCAGCAGCTGCGAGCTCTACGCGGCCGCCTGCTCCAGCGGCTTTGCCGTGCAGCACTACGGCGCGGCCCAGGAAGCCGGCGTGCTGTCGCTGGACACGCTGCGCCTGCACGTGCTGACCGATGCCAACGAGCGCTGCGATGGCCTGCCCGACGCCCGGCGCGACATCTACGGCAAGTCCCTGCTCTACCTCGTGTCGCGCGCGCTGGACGACGTCCGCAAGCAGCCGCTGCTCGGCATGGAACGCGCGCTGATGAAGCCCGACCCCGCATGGAACGACGACCAGTGGACGGGCTCGCCGAACGCGGACGTCGCCGCCTGGCTCAAGCTCTGGCCGGCCGGCGCGCTGCTGAACCGCATCACGGCGCCCAAGGTCCGCATCACCAAGGCCGGTGACCAGATCGACGCCGGCCACGGCAGCTTCGACAACAACATCGATGTGCTGACGGGCACGCTGGAGCGCATCCGCGGCGACAAGCTCGTCGCCCCGATGGAGTGGCTGGACTACTAGGGCCTGCTCACGCCACGGCGACGGTTGGAGATGTCCGAATGCGGCCGGCGCCATGCCGGTCGCGCGGTCAAGATGGCTCATCACTTCAGGAGATGGCCATGGCCTCGATCCACCGCGAAATCCTCGTCGACACGCCCGCCGCCACCCTCTGGGACGCGATGCGCGACGCCGGCGCCCTGCACACCCGCCTGGCGCCCGGCTTCATCACCGAATGCACCATGGACGGCGACGAGGCGCGCCAGCTCCGTTTCGCCAACGGCATGACGGCGCGCGAACTCATCATCGACATCGATGACTCCGCCCGCCGCATCGCCTGGTCGGCCGTCGGCGGGCGCTTGACCCACCACAACGCCTCGACGCAGATCTTTGACGAGGGCGGCGCGCGTTGCCGTGTGGTCTGGATCGCCGACCTGCTGCCCCACGCACTGGCGCCGGCCGTCGCGGGCATGATCGAAGCCGGCCTGCAGGCGATGAAGGCCCACGCCGAGGAGAGGGCATCCGCCACCTGAGGACTGCGTACCGCGCCACCATGCGCTGGTGGCACCGACGAAGTGGCTGGGCCACCGAGTTCTCGGGCGACACTGCCGGCACCGCCGCAATGGCAAAAAAAGGCACCGGCCCCGGGCCTGGCGACCGATGGACACAGCCACCATCCTCTGGGGAGTCTTGTTCGGCGCCATCGGCGCCGGCTACTTCATGTATGGCAAGAAGCAAGGCGCCTGGGTGCCGCTGGCCTGCGGCCTGGCACTGATGGTGTTTCCCTACTTCTTCTCCAACGTCTGGGCCCTGGTCGGCGTGGGCGCCCTGCTGTGCGCCATCCCCTTTTTCTACCGACCCTGACGCTGGGTTCGCACGGCCAAGCTCATCGCGGCAGAGGGTTCAGCACAAGCCCGCACCTCCCGCACATCCCGCGCGGCAGGCCGGAGCCCGCATCACAATCGCTGCATGAAATACCTGCACACCATGGTCCGCGTCAGTGACCTCGACGCCTCGCTGAAGTTCTACTGCGACGCCCTCGGCCTGCGCGAGCTGCGCCGTAGCGAGCATGAGGCGGGGCGCTTCACCCTCGTCTTCCTGGCCGCGCCCGGTGACGACTCGGCCCAGGTCGAGCTGACCTACAACTGGGACGAGAAGGGCTACACCGGCGGCCGCAACTTCGGCCACCTGGCCTATGCGGTGGACGACATCTACGCCGCCTGCCAGAAGCTGGCCGACCATGGCGTGACCATCAACCGCCCGCCCCGTGACGGCCGCATGGCCTTCGTGCGCTCGCCCGACGGCGTCTCGGTCGAACTGCTGCAGCACGGCCCGTCGCTGGCGCCCGCCGAGCCCTGGGCCTCCATGCCCAACACCGGCAGCTGGTAAGCCCGACCGGGCGCCATGCAGGCTGAAGCAGGCGACGCCGCGGCGCTGGCCGGCCTCAGGCTGGGCGCCTGGGTGCTGTCGCGCCGCATCGGCAGCGGCGGCCTCGGCGAAGTCTGGGAAGCCGAGCGCAACGACGGCCTCTACCAGGCCTATGCCGCCATCAAGCTGCTGCACGGCGACAGCGCCACGCCGGCTGTCGCGCGGCGCTTCATGCGTGAACGTGCGGCGCTGGGCCTGCTCACGCACACGGGCATTGCCGCCCTGCTGGACGCCGGCGTGCAGGCCCCGCATGCCTTTCTCGTGCTCGAGCTCGTCGAGGGCCTGCCGCTGGCCGAGCATGCGCGCGCCGCACTGCCTACCGTGGCCGACCGCGTCGCCCTGCTGCTGCGCGTGGCCGAGGCGGTGGAATATGCCCACGCCCGCCTCGTCGTCCACCGCGACCTCAAGCCCGCCAACGTGATGGTCACCGCCGCGGGCGTGCCCAAGCTGCTGGACTTCGGTCTGGCGGCCTCGCCCGGCCAGGATGCGGGCGAGACCCGCGCCGGCCTGACCCCTGCCTATGCAGCGCCCGAGTTCATCGAGGCCGATGCCACCGGCACCGCCGTCGACGTCTTTGCGCTGGGGGTCATGCTCTTCGAGCTGCTGACCGGCTGCCTGCCTTTCGGCGCGCGCGCCGACAGCCGCGCGGCCATGGAGCATGCCGTGCTGCACCAGCCGCCGCATCGTTTCGCGGCGCTGCTGGCCGGCCCCGAAGACACGGCCGGGCCTGGCCGCCCGCGCGACGCGCGCCGCGCCCGCGGCGACCTGGAGGCCATCGCCGCCAAGGCCCTGCAGAAGTCACCGGCCGAGCGCTATGTGAGCGTGCACGCCTTCATCGAGGACCTGCGCCGCTGGCAGGCGCTGCGCCCGGTCGCCGCACGCCGCAACCGGGGCTGGCGCCACCGCAGCAGCCTGCTGCTGCGCCGCCATGCGCTGCTGGCCGGCCTCAGCGCGCTGCTGCTGGTCAGCCTGACGGCCGGCATCGCCACCAGCCGCTGGCAGTGGCGCGAGGCCGAGACCGCACGCCGGCGCAGCGACAGCGTCACGCGCTTCGTCACCCAGCTGCTCGCCGACGGCAGCCGCCCGGACCGGGACCGCACGCCCAGCGTGCTGGAGCTGCTGGACGGCAGCCGCGGCCGGCTCGACCAGTTCGCCGACGACCCCGCCACGCACCAGCAGCTGCTGGAAGTGCTGTCACGCACCTATATGGCGCTGAACCGCTTCGACCATGCCCTGCCCCTCGGCGAGCAATGGCTGGCGCTGGCACGCCAGCAGCATGGCGAAGACGACGCCGCGGTGCTGCAGGCCCGGCTCAGCCTCGGCCAGGTGCACCAGATCATGGGCAACGACGACGAGGCCATTGCGCTGCTGGAGCCCATCGCCGCGCCCCTCGCGCGTCATTTCGGCCCCGACAGCGAGGAAGTGCGGCTGCAGCTGTTCAGCCTCGCGGCCGACTACATGCACAGCCGGCGCCTGGCCGAGGCCGACCGCGCGCTGGAGCGGGTGCGCGTGCTGACCGACAAGCTCCACCCCGGCGACGAGCTGGAGCGCGCCGACCTGCTGCAGAACCTCAGCGTGCTGCGCCAGCGCCAGGGGCGCATCGGCGAGGCGCTGGCCGTGGTGCGCCAGACGCAGCCGATGTGGGCCAGCCCCAACCCGCGGCTGTCCCTGCTGCTGCTGGTGCTGCGCCGCGCCGAGATCGTGCTGATGGGCGAGACGGCCGAGTTCGATGGCATCGCCGAGCGCACCGAGCCGCTGCTGGCCGACATCCGCCGCGTGCTCGGCCCAGGCAACGACCTGACGCTGCAGACCTTCAGCAGCGTGGCCCTGACCCAGCAGCTGCAGGGCCGCCACGCCGACGAACTGCGCACCCGCGAGCGGCTGCTGGCCGAGGCCGGCGCCGATGGCCTGGATGCCGAGTCGCTGCTGCTCTACCGCGTCGAGCTGCAGGGCGCACGGGCCCGCCTGGGCCGGCCCGACCTGGCAGCCATGCAGGCCCTGGTGGCCGAGGCCGGCGCCCTGCCCGCCAGCAACCGGCGCGGCCGCAGCCTGCTGGGGCTGATCGACGCCGCCCTGGCTGCCGGCGACAYGCCCTTGGCCGTCGAGGCCCAGCGGCGCCTGCACGAGCTGCCGGTCTCCGCTGCCCTGGCCAGCCCCGGCAACCGGTTGGCCAGGGTCGAGGGCCGGCTGGCGCGCGCCCGTGGCGAGTTGGCCCGCAGCGCCGACCTGCTGGTGCCGCGCCTGGCGCAGCTCAAAGCCACGCCCGACATCGGCGCCGTGCAGATCTGGGCCGCCCATCTCGACGTGGCCCTGACCGCCGTGCTGCAGGGCTCTGCCGGTGCCGCCCAGATGCTGGCGCAGGCGCGTGCCGCCCGACCGGCGGGGCTCGCCGCCGGCCACAACCTCGACTTCGTCAGCCAGTGGCTGGAGGCGCGCCATGCCGCGGCCGGCGACGAAGCCCCGGCGGTGCGCAGCGCCTGGGCCGCCCTGGTCGCCCGGCGCGGCGCCGGTCCAATGACGCTGGGCAGCCTCGGCGGGCTGTTGCCCTAGGGCCTGTTCGCACTACGGCAACGGGCCCTAACTGAGCGCCAGCGTGTCGGCCCAGATGTTCTCGGCCCAGGCCAGTGCCGTTGCGCCCTCGGCGGCGCTGGCCGCCGCCGACACGCCGCCGGCACCCGGCACCGGCTTCATCGTCTTCTCCACCGCGTCGTACTGGTGGATGGAGGCCACGTGCATGGCGTCCTGTGGCGTGACGAAGCTGTAGCAGGTGTTCATCACGACCGGCGCCGGGTTCACCGACTCGCCCTTGAGCAGTTGCAGCACCGCCGCCACGGCGAGCTTGGCCTGCTGGTTGGCGAGGTGGCCGGACTTGGGCATGCCCGACGGCGAGAAGATGGCGTCGCCGACGACATGCACGCCAGGCGCCGCCTGCGCCTGCATCGTCAGCCAATCGATGCCGACCCAGCGACCGTTCACGTTGGCGAAGTCGCGCGCCAGGCCACCGGCGCGCTGGGGCGGAATGAGGTTGAGCACGTCGGCCTTCACGTCCTCGAACTCGAAGCGCGCCGTACCGTCGGCCAACACCTCCTTGAGTTCGGCATTCGGCCGGTACTCCAGCACACCGGCGTGATGCTGGGCGAAGGCGCGCTCGAACAAGGCCTTCTTGCTCTGCACCTCGGGGTTGGCGTCCAGCAGCAGCAGCTTGGCGCGGGGCTTGGCGCGCCGCAGCCAGGACGCGATCAGGCAGGCCCGCTCATAGGGCCCGGGCGGGCAGCGGTAGGGCGCCTTGGGGATGCTCATCAGCACGACGCCGCCCTCGGGCAGGGCCTCCAGCTGGCGGCGCAGGGCCAGCGTCTGCGCGCCGGCCTTCCAGGCATGCACGGCACGGCCGCTGTCCAGCGCGGCGGCGAGGCCGGGCACGCCGTCGAGCATGAAGTCGATGCCGGGAGCGAGCACCAGCCGGTCCCAGGCCAGCGTGCTGCGATCGGCCAGGCTGAGCGTCTTCGCGGCCGGGTCGATGCCGACGACCTCGCCGCGCAGGCGCTTCACGCCCTGCGCCTCCAGCGAGCCATAGCCATGGGCGATGCTGACCGGGTCGCGCGCGCCGGCGATGACGAGGTTGGACATCGGGCAGGAGATGAAGCCCTCGTTGCGCTCCACCAGCGTCACATCGACGGCCGGGCCGCCCCAGAGCTTCAGGTAGCGGGCCGCCGTCGCGCCGCCAAAGCCGCCGCCCACGACGACGACGCGGGCCGCGCTGGGCCTGGACGTCGCGCAGCCGGCCAGCGCGAGGCCGCCCGCCGTGATCAGTTGGCGCCGCGCGATCATGGCTTGGCCTGCGCGGCAAAGTAGGCGGCCACGAGGCGCAGTTGCGCTTCGGTATAGCCCTTGACGATCTGCGGCATGACGGTGCCGGCCTGGCGTCCGTCGCGGTAGTCAGCCAGCAGCTCCAGCATCACCTCGGCCTTCATGCCGGCCAGCGGCGGCATGACCTTGCCGCGCGGCCGGCCGTTGCTGCCATGGCAGTTGGCGCAGGTGGCCGCGAGGCTGCGGCCGACGTTCAGGTCCTGTGCCAGCGCCGGGGCGCACAGCAACAGCAGAGGCATCAACAACAACAGCCAAGCCTTCATCACAACCCCTTTCAGAGCTTGTGGGAACGGTCTCCGCGTTCAAACCCCAGCGCGTCGAAGGGCGCGTCCAGCGGCGCGAAGGCTATCACCTTGAACAGCTCACCCATCTCGTGCTCGGCCAGCAGGCGGTGCGCCATGGCGCGCTCACCCAAAGAGGCGCCGGCCAGCAGATCAGCGATGCCGCAGTTGAGCAGGAAATTGGCCTGGCTGGTGTAGCCCAGCACGACGAGGCCGGCATCCTGGCCGGCCAGCGCCGTGCCGGTGAAGTTGACGTGGGCCGTGATGTCCTTGTCGCCGACGGCCACCAAGGGATCGGCATCCGCCAGATGGCCCTGGTGGCACATCAACGTGCCGCCGCGGCGCTGCGGGTGGTAGTACTCGCCTTCGGGGAAGCCATAGTCGATGAAGAAGGCCGCGCCGCGCTTGAGCGTGCGGGCCAGCGTCGCGATGAAGGCCTCGCCCTGGGGGTGGATCTCGGTCACGGTGCCGGGCACGAAGCCCGTCTCGATCGGCGGCCGCAGCATGCTGTCGCGGTCCTCGAAGGCAAAGCCCTCGCCCGCCGACACCACGCCCCGTTCGCGCCAGACCTGGCCGTCGAAGGCGATCAGCTGCACCGGCATCGCGTCCAGCACCTCGTTGCCGATGACGACGGCCTCCAGCTCGGCGGGCAGCGTGTCCAGCCAGTCGACGCGGTCGCCCCAGTGAGCGAGCCGTTCGCGCTGACGTTCGCGCAGCTCGGCCGACAGCTCGACGATGCGGTAGCGCGCCAGGCCGGCGCCCAGCGCATCCAGCTCGGCGATCAGCTGGGCCGCGAGCGCCCCCGAGCCGGCACCGAACTCGACGACGTCGCGGCAGCCGCTGGCATCCATGGCCTGGGCCAATTGGCGCGCCAGCGCGCGGCCGAACAGCGGCGACATCTCCGGCGCGGTGACGAAGTCCGAGCCCTCGCTGGGCATCAGGCCGAACTTGCGCCGGCCGCCGGCGTAATAGCCCAGGCCGGGTTCGTACAAGGCCATGGCCATGAACCGGTCGAAGGGCAGCCAGCCGCCGGCCGCGGCGATCTCGGCATGAATTCTGTCGACGAGCTTCACCGGGCCTTCACCCACGCCTCGAACTCGGCCACCGGCATCGGCGCACCCACCAGCTCACCCTGGAACTGCTGGCAGCCCCAGCTCGCCAGCAGCTGCCATTGCGCGGCGCTGCGCACGCCCTCGGCCGTGACCGTCAGGCCCAGGCCGACGGCCATCTGCACGATGGCGCGGGTGATGGCCTGGGCGCCGACGTCGTCGGGCAGGCGGGCGACAAAGCCCTGGTCGATCTTGAGCTTGTCCAGCGGCAGCTCGGTCAGATGGGCCAGCGAGGTGTAGCCGGTGCCGAAGTCGTCGACCGACACGGTCAGGCCCAGCGCGCGCAGTTGGGCCAGCGTCGCCGGCGCGTGGGTGATGTCGTCGATGAGCATGCGCTCGGTCAGCTCCAGCTCCAGCCACTGGCCTTCGGCGCCGGACTCCTGCAGCACGCGCTTGACCGTGTCGGCGAAGCCGTCCAGATGGAACTGGATGCGCGACAGGTTGACGGCGATGCGCATGGCGCCATGGCCCCGCGTCAGGCCCTTCTCGCGCCAGCGCCGCGCCGTCACGGCGGCTTCGCGCAGCACCCATTCGCCGAGGTTGAGCATCAGGCGGTGACGCTCGGCGACGAAGATGAAGGCGTCCGGCGACAGCAGGCCGCGCTGCGGATGGCGCCAGCGCAGCAGGGCCTCGGCGCCCGACAGCTGGCCCGTCGTCGCCTCGACCTGGGGCTGGAAGAAGAGCTCGAACTCGTTGTGCGTCAGCCCCTGCGCCAGTTCGGCCTCGAGCACGAGGTCGGCATAGGCCGTCTCCGCCAGGGCCGGCTCGAAGAACTGGTAGGTCGCACGGCCGCGGGCCTTGGCGCGGTACATGGCCGTGTCGGCATGCTGGATGAGGTCCTCCGCCAGCCGGCCATCGTCCGGGTAGACGGCCACGCCGATGGAGGGCGTGACGGACAGCGCGCGGCCATCGGCCTTGACGGGCACCTCGACGACGGACAGCAGCGCGTCCAGCACCACCTTGATGTCGTCGCGGCTGGTCAGGTCGCTCAGCAGCACGACGAACTCGTCGCCGCCGAAACGGCCGACGAGGTCGCTGGCACGCAGCGCGCCGACGAGACGCTCGGACACCGTCGTCAGCACCTGATCGCCTTCGAGATGACCCAGGGAATCGTTGACGCGCTTGAAATTGTCCAGGTCGATGAAGAGCAGGGCCAGCATCTCGCCCTTGCGCTCGGCGCGCCGCATCAGCAGGGCCATGCGGTCCAGGAAGGCGGCCCGGTTGAGCAGGCCGGTCAGCGCGTCGTGATGGGCCAGGTGCTGGATGCGGGCTTCGCTGGCGAGTCGGTCGCGGATGTCGCGCACGATGGTCATGCGCAGCTTCTCGCCGTCGCGCTCGATGGTGCGCACGATGAACTCGACCGGGATGCGCGTGCCGTCCTTGTGCGTGACGGCGGTCTCGTAGCGCAGCTCGCGCCCGAGGCGCATGACCTCCTTGACCTTGTTCAGCTCGTCCTCGGCAATGAAGGACAGCACATGCCGGCCGATCATCTCCGGCAACGTGTAGCCCACCAGCTCGCAGCAGGGCGGGTTGACGTCGGTCGTGATGCCGTCCTTGTGGAAGAGGATGCCCTCCACCGTGGCCTGCATGAACTTGTCCAGCCGCGCTTCCGACTCGCGCACCTGACGCTCGGCCAGGCGGTGCTTGGTGATGTCGTTGATGAGCACGCAGCTCGCCACCGGCACGCCGTCCTCGCCCAGTTGCGGAATGAGGTGGACCTCGATCCAGCGCGGCGTGCCGTCGGCCTCGGGCAGTTCGCGCTCGTAGCTGACGGCGATGCGCTCGGACAGCACGCGGTCGACCGAGGGCTGGATGAAGGCCGCCGCTTCGGGGCCGATGATCTCGGCGAAGGTCTTGCCCAGGATGCTCTGTTCGGTCAGCCCGAAGGCGCCGGCATAGCCGCGATTGGCGAACAGGCAGACCTGGGTCTTGGCGTCGTACAGCGCAATCCAGGCCGGCAGATAGTCGGCCAGCAGCTTGAAGCGCGCGGCCTCGTTCCCCAGGGTGGATTCAGCCCCGGCCGTCGTCATGCTTTGGAGGTCATGCGGGCCAGACACAGGTCGTCCCAGGCACCGGCCTTGTCGGCCGGCGAGCGCAAGAGGTAGGCGGGATGGTAGGTGACGACCACGGCCAGGTCGCGCCACAAATGCACGCGGCCACGCAGCTTGCCCAGCGGCTCGGCCAGGCCGGTCAGCCGGCGCGCCGCCTGCAGGCCCATGGCCAGCACGACGCGCGGCTTCAGCAGCTCGACCTGGCGGGCCAGCACGGCCTCGCAGGCGTCCAGCTCGGCGGCCTGCGGCGGGCGGCCGCGCGGCGGGCGGCACTTGACGATGGGCGTCACGAAGGCGGTGGCAGCGTCGCCGTCGCGGCGCTGGCCGGCGGCCAGCAGCATGCGGTCCAGCAGACGGCCGGCGTCGCCCCCCAGGGCCTCACCGGCGGCATCGTCACTTTCGTCCGGCGGGTCGGTGACGACCAGCCATTGCGCCTGCTGCAGCGCGCCCGTGCCGAAGACGGCGTTGCGGCGCTGCTCGCACAAGCCGCAGGCGCGGCAGCCGGAGACGGCCTCGCGCAGGGCGGGCAGGTCGAGGTTCGCGAAGCTCGACGGCACGGCGGGCGCCGCCACGCGCACGACGACCGGCGGCGGCGCGGCGACGACGATGGGTTCGGGTTCGGCCTGGATGACGTCGACGGCCTGCGCCACCGCACTCGCTGCCGGCACGCGCAATCCCATTTCGGCCAACATGGCCCTTTGTCGATCGTCCCAGCTCATGCGGCCGCCACCATCAGGCTCATCAGGATGGCGTCCTCGCGCGGCCCCTGCTGCACCGGGTAGTAGGCGCGGCGCCTGCCGACCTCGGCAAAGCCGTAGCGGCGGTAGACGTCGCGGGCGCGCTCGTTGCTGACGCGCACCTCCAGCCACAGCTGCGTGAGGCCGCGGCGGCGGCATTCGCCCACCAGGCGGTCCAGCATGGCGACGGCCAGGCCCCGCCCCTGCCAGGCCGGCACGACGGTGATGTTGAGCAGGTGCATCTCGTCGACGCCAGGCATGGCCACCCAGTAGCCGAGCAGCTCGGCGCGCGCCCCGCGCAGCACCTCGGCCGGGTAGGCCGCTGCCAGCGAGTCGACGAAATTTCCATGTGTCCACGGCACCGGATAGGCCTGGCGCTCGATCGCGATGATCTCGGTCAGGTCGGGCACCCGCATGGCCGCGGCCTCGAAGGGCGGCAGGTTGCGCTCCAGCAGCGCGCTCATGACTTCTGTTCTCTCTCGGCCGTCGTCAGTGCGACCTTGTCGCGCACATAGACGGGCAGTGCCTCGGCGGCGTCGCGCGTCTCGCCGCGCTGCCAGGCGGCCAGGGCGAGTGCGCCCAGGGCCGCGGCGCGCGAGCGGGCCTGGGGCCAGGCTTGCGGCAGCACGCCCAGGGCGTCGGCGTATTCGCCCAGGGCCGTGCCGGCGACAGCGGCGGGCTGGCCCCAATGAGCGGCCAGCGCCTCCGGCTTGTAGAGGGCCGGCGCCTCGACCATGGCCCAAGCGCCGTCAACCCAGCGGTAGCGCGCCGCATAGATCTCGCCGATGCGCGCATCCATGGCCACCCAGAGGTCGTCGCCGGCGCCCTGGGCGCGAGCGTCCTCGGCCACCAGCATCAGGCTGTCGATGGCCAGCACCGGCCGGTCCAGCCCGAAGGCCAGGCCCTGGGCCACGGCGCAGGCGGTGCGCAGCCCGGTGAAGGCGCCCGGCCCCTGGCCGAAGGCGATGGCGTCCAGATCGGCCATTGCGACACCCGCGCCTGCCAGCAGGGCCTTCACCTCGGGCAGCATGCGCGCCGAGGCCTGGGCACCACCCTGGGCCTCGAAAACCCGGGTCTGCCCCTGGGCCACGAGGGCCAGGGCCATCGTGTCGGTCGAGCTGTCGAGAGCCAGGAGAGAGGGCATCAACCCAGTGTAACTTTCGGGTCATGCGCAAACAGGCGGTGGGATGGGTATTGGCGGGGTGCATCCTGGGGGTCCAGGCAGCGGAACCGCTGCCGCTGTCGGTCCAGGTGGCGCTGCGCCAGGCCCAGCTGCCGCCGACGGCCCTGGGCGTCGTCGTCCAGGCCCTGGACGAGGCCAAGCCGCGGCTGGCCTGGCTGCCGGACGCCCCACTGAACCCGGCCTCGCTGACCAAGCTCGTCACCAGCATGGCGGCCCTGGACACCCTGGGCCCGGCCTGGCAATGGCAGACGCCGGTCTGGCTGACCGAGGACGGCGGCCTGGCCATCCAGGGCAGCGGCGACCCGCGGCTGTCCACCGAGCGCCTCTGGGTCGGGTTGAGGCGCCTCGGGGTGAGCGAGCTGCGCGGCCCCCTGCGCCTGGACCGCAGCGCCTTCACGCCCGGCAGCGCCGAGCCCGGCGACTTCGACAACGAGGCCTGGCGAGTCGGCAATGCCCTGCCCGAGGCCTTGCTGCTGAACGCCAAGGCGGTGAGCTACACCGTTCGCATCGATGGCCTGCAGGCGCGCATCACGGCCGAGCCGGCGCTGGACGCACCGGTCACCGTGCCCACGCTGGCCGGCGCCTGCGGTGATTGGCGCGGCGCCTTGAAGCTGCAATGGACGCCCGGCCAGCGGCCGCGCTTTGCGGGCAGCTACCCGGCCGCCTGCGGCGAGCAGACCTGGACGCTGGCCGACCCCGACCCGGCCACCTACCCGGCACGGCTGCTGGCGCTGATGCTGCGCGAAGCCGGCATCGCCTGGCGCGGCGAAGCCATCGTTGACGCGCCCGCACCCACAGCCGCGCCGACGCTGCTCTGGCCCGGCCCGACGCTGGGCGAGGCGATGCGCGACATGAACAAATACAGCAGCAACCTGATGGCGCAGCAGGTCCTGCTCAGCACCGCCCGCGCCGCCGGCGTGCCCACCCCCTCGCCCGACACGGCGGCCACCTGGCTGCAGGCCTGGCTGGACGCCCATGCCGGCACGACGCCACCGACCCGCGTCGTCAACGGCTCGGGCCTGGCGCGCGAGACGCGCATCACCCCGGCCCAGCTGGCCGCGCTGCTGCGCTGGGCCTGGAGCCAGCCCTGGATGCCCGAGCTGCTGGCCTCGCTGCCGGTGGCGGGGCTGGACGGCACGCTGTCACGCCAGCCCGGGCGCTTCGGCGCCGCGGCCGGGCGGGCGCATCTGAAGACGGGCTCGCTGCGCGACGTCGTCGCGCTGGCTGGCATCGTCGATGCGCCCTCGGGCAGGCGCTGGGTGCTGGTGGCCATCGTCAACCATGCGCAGGCGCAAGCCGCGCGGGGTGTGCTGGATGCGCTGCTCAGGTGGGTGGCGCAGGACGCCCCGGAGGCCAAGGCGGCGCGCTAGACGGGCGGCGCGGCGGCGCCTTGGGCCGCGAGCCCCGCCTGCAGTTCGCCGAACGGCAGCGGCTTGCTGAACAGCCACCCCTGGGCGTATTGCACGCCATGGTCGCGCAGGAAGCGCGCCTGGGCCTCGGTCTCGACGCCCTCGGCAATCATCGCCAGCTTCAGGTCCTTGGCCATCTCGATGATGTGCAGCGCGACCTGGCTGGTCGCCGCCTCGGTGCCGATCTTGTCGACAAAAGACTTGTCGATCTTCAGATAGTCCAGCTCGAAGGTCTCGAGATAGGACAGGCTGGAGTAGCCGGTGCCGAAGTCGTCGATGGCGACGCGAATGCCGTCGGCCCGCACCTGTTTCACCATCTCGCGCGCCACATCGGCATTCATGAAGCCGCGCTCGGTGGCCTCGACCAAGAGGTTGCCGGCGGCCGCGCCCGTCTGCCGCGCCAGCTGACCCAGCAGCTCCAGCGTATGGTGGGACTGCAGGTCGGCGGCCGACAGGTTGATGGCCAGATGAAAGTCAGCGTGGCGGCTGAAGAGGCCGGCTGCGTCTCTGCCCGCGAGGCGCAGGACCTCGGCCGTCACGCGCTCGATGAGGCCACTCTCCTCCGCGACCGGGATGAAGAGGTCGGGCCGCACCAGCTCCCCGTTCGGCCGGCGCCAGCGGATCAGCGCCTCGGCGCCGACCCAGCGACCCGTCGCCAGGTCCACGATGGGCTGGTAGACGAGGAAGAACTCCTGGCGGCGCAAGGCCACCTTCAGCACGGCCGGCAAGGCCAGCTGCAGGCGCACCGCGCGCAACAGCGCCCAGACCAGCAGCGCGCTGGCGACGAGGCCGGCGGGCACCAGCACCAGGGCGGTCGATCTCGTCCGGGCCTGCAGGTGCTGGATGGGCAGCGYGGCCACGACGACGGTCGCATAGCGCCTGGACTTCACGACGGCGACGATCTGCTGGCCCTCGATGAAGGTCGTTTCCTGGCGCCCGCGCAGCTCGTCCATCCACTCGACGCGGATCGAGCCGCGCGCGCTGCGCGTCTGCCGGTTGTCGGGCGTGATCGTTGCGAGCGACAGATCGCCTTCGCTGGTCGACACGTCGATGGGCAAGTCCTTGTGGATGATGGCGGCGAAGCCCTCGCGCTCGACCACCGTGAAGGTGACGCCCTGGGCGAACGGAAACACCACATTCCTGCGCACCTTCGATCCCGTCGACGTCTGGATGTCGGGCCTGCCGATATCGAACTGCGCCTCGCTGCTGCCACCGCCCAGGGACGAGCAGATCAGCCGGTCGCCGCGCACCCTGCCGATGGCCTGGATATAGCTCGACGCCAGATCGATCTTGCGCATCAGCGCGAGTTCGGCCGGGCCGCAGGCCTCGTTGCCGGCCTTGGCCAAGCGGGCGATGCCCTCGTAGATCTGGTCGGCCGAGCTGTCGGAGTGGTGCAGGGCGTCCCTGGCATAGCCCAACACGCGCGCCAGCTCCGCCTCCTCACCCTGGCGATTCGCGACATGCAGCGCGAGCAGGATGGGCATCGCGATCGCAAACAGCCCGGCAATGATCGTGATCAGCGTCGCGGTCGTCTTGGTCATCGGTGGTCCAGTAGGGCGCCGAGGAACGGGGTTGACACCCCTGCGAAGGGCATGATGCCATTGGCGCCAGCGTCAGCCGCCGAACACCTCGACGCCCATGCCGTCGAACCAGGTGTTCTGATCGGACTCATGGCCGCCACCGACGGCGTTGTAGTTCACCGTCAGCTCCTCGTCGGCAGCGATGTCGCGGATGGCGATGAAGCGCAGCACCCGCGATGCGGCGTCGGCCTCGTAGCGCATATTGGCCGGGTTCTCGTGGTTGTAGAGGCTGCCATAGCCGAGCGCCAGGCAGTGGGCCGCATCCGTACGCGCCAGCACGCCCCAGTTGAAGAGCAGCTTGCGGACCTCGTCGGGCACGGATGCATAGGAGCCGGTGAACAGCACCACCGGGCAGGCCTCGACGGTCTCGCCCTTGGCATGGGCTCGCGCCGCATAGGCGCCACGGCCTTTGGCGGTGCCGGTGTCCTGGATGTAGACACTGGGCAAAGAGATGGGCATGGGCGGCACGGTCGACGTGGAGGAAAGGCGGATTCTGGATGCAATGCTGAACTCAGCCGCCCGTGCCGAGCATCGCGCCGAACAGCTTGGCAATGCCGACCTGGAAGGCTGCGGCCAGGATGCACAGCAGGAATGCGCCGAGGTACGAGACCTCCAGCATCTTGCTGAACACGACGACAAAAACGACAGGCCACAGCAGCAAGCCTTTCCAGCCGGCGACCACCATCAGCACGGCCGCCAGCGCGACGGCAAGCACCAGCGCCAGCGTCACGCGCCAAAACTCCTGGCGCCCGGCACCCACCACCTTGGCCGCAAACCAGACCGGCAGGGCGGACAGGACGACGGAAACCACAAGGAGCGGGAAGCTCACCACCAAACCAGGAACCGACATCTCCATCCTCCAGATCCGTGGACAAAGCCCGTTGCGACAGGCTGTTGCTATTTTGCGAGCGCAGCAATCGTGGCCTGGCCCAAGGCTCTCAGCTCCCTCACCCCTCGCCCCAGCTAGCGCCTCAGCAGCGCCCGCAGCGTCACCGCGCGACGCTGGCGCGCAGCGAGCACTTTGCCGAGCTGCCCTCCAGCCTGCGCTGAGTCAGAGCAGCGCGGCGACGTCCAACAGGATATGGGCCAGCACCGGCGGCCACAGCCGGCCCGTGCCCACGTAGGCCAGCGTCAGCACCAGGCCCACGGTGCCGACCGCCACCAGCCCCAAGGGGCCCTGGTAGGTGTGATACAGCACGCGGACCAGCAGCGGCAGGCCGACGGCCAGCGACAGGCCGAAGCCCCGCAGCCCACGCACCAGCACGCCGAGCAGGAAGATCTCCTCGTAGCTGCCGTTGACGAGGGCCAGCGTCACCGTCGACAGCGCGGAAAGCCCCTGGGAGGAGATCTCCGCCGCCTCGGTCTGGCCCGGCGTGCTGAACAGCAGCATCGCGACGACCGCCAGCAGCCAGGACAGCACAAACAGCCCCAGGCCGATCAGGCTGTCCCGCAGCGTCGGCATGGGCTGGAGCGAGCGGATGTCGAAGCCGCGCAGGTGCAGAAAGATCAGCCCGCCGGCGCCCAGCACCAGCTCCAGGCCCACGATGCCGGCATTGCCCGCGTCAGAGAAACGGACCTGCGGGAAGCCCTCCGCCATGGCCTGGAAGGAAAACAGGATGAACAAGCCGAAGCAGATCAGGGTGACCGTGCCGGCCTCGGTCAAGGTGAGCGTCGACTTGCGCAAGCGTTTGTATCCCGCCGTCCTCCAGACAGCGGCCTCCCTGCCGGCAGCATAGACGCCCCGCTAGAGCAGGCCGGGGTTGGCCTGCCAGACCGCCCAGGTCAGCGCGCTGGCAAAGCTGACCCAGGCGGCGTAGGGCAGCAGCAGCCAGCCCGCCGCGCGGCGGATGCGCCAGAAGGCGATGAGCGTCGCGATGACGAGGCCGAGCAACAGCAACACGTCCCCAAACGCCAGCGCACCGTGGTGCCAGCCGAAGAACAGCCAGGACCACAGCGCGTTGGCGACGAGCTGGGCGACGAAAAGACCCAGTGCCGCGCCGCGGCCCGCGGCCGTCCGCTCACGCCACACCCACCAGGCCGCCACGGCCATCAACCCATAGAGCACGGACCAGACCGGTCCGAAAACCGATGCCGGCGGCGCCCATTCCGGCTTGGCCAGCCCGCCATAAAAGGCTGGCGCGTCGCCGGAAGCGATGGCACCCAACGCGGCGGCGACGAAGACGATGGCCAGCCAGGCCAGCAGGCCGACAGCCTGGGCCGGCATCGAGCGATGGGACAACTGCATGACTGACTCCCGATCTGCGGTCACGCCCAAGATAGTCCGCAGCCCTTGGCGCCTGAGCCGGCGCAGATCCGCAGCGCCGGTAGGAAGCCACCTACGGCCGGCTTCAACGACGTCCGACCATGCGCGGCAGCCCGCTTCACTAGAGTGTCCCGACGAGATGGGGCATCGCTCCACCGACAGGAGGTTCCATGTCATTCCTGCTCTATATCGTCGGCCTGGCCGTGCTGCTGGGCGGTCTCGCCTGGGCGCTGATCACGGCCGGCCTGGCCGCCACCTATGTCGCCATCGCCTGCCTCATCGTGGCCGGCGTCGGCATCATGATGGCCGTGTCGCGCACGCGGTCCAAGGATCCACCGGCTTGAGCTACCCGCTGGGGCGTGCATCGCCGCGCAGTCGCGGCGCGCACGCCTCAGCGTCGCTCGGTGCGGCGTCGGCAGCGCATCAGCAGCGCTGCGCCGTCGGGCGTCACCACCTCGCCGGCCGCCTCGAAACCAGCCGCCGCATAGCAGCGGATGGCGCGCGGGTTGCCGGGCGACGGGTCGGTCTGCACGACAGTGACGACCGGGTCCTCGAACAGCTGGGCGACAAAGGCCTTCACCATCGCCCGGCCCAGGCCCTGGTTCAGTTGGGTTTCGTGGGCCAGGAACTGGTCCATGCCGCGCGCACCGGGGTCGGTCTCGTCCTCCCACCAGCCGTCGCCCGAGCCCAAGACGACATAGCACTGCACGAAGCCGATCGCCTCGCCGCCCAGGTGGGCGATGAAGGCACGCGTCGTGCCACCGGTCAGGAAGTCCTCACGCAGTTCGTCGACGGTGTCGGCCGGCCCCCACCATTGCGCGACATGGGGGCGTTGCAGCCAACCGTGCAGCATCGGCAGGTCGGCTTCGGCCAGCGGCGTGAAATCCATGTCCATGCCGGTTTGTACTTGCGGTTCGCGCAACGCCGCCGCCATTCGCCCACCTCAACCCGCCATTCACCCGCTCATGGCGCCGCCACCGACGGGACCACCCGAACATGGCGGCATGGACATCCGACGCACCCTCCGCGACAACCGCGGCTTCATCCTCTTCCTGCTCAGCTTCGCCTTGTTCCGCACCGCGGTGGCCGACTGGAATCCCATCCCCTCGGGCTCGATGCGGCCGACGCTGCTGGAGGGCGACGTCGTTCTCGTCAACCGCCTGGCCTATGACCTCAAGCTGCCGCTGACCGATGTCGTGCTGCTGCCCCTGGGTGAACCGCAGCGCGGCGATGTCGTCACGCTGAGTTCGCCGGCCGGCGGCACGCGCCTCATCAAGCGCATCGTCGGCCTGCCAGGCGACCGCATCGCGATGCGCAACGATGTGCTGATCTTGAACGGTCAAGCCTTGGTCCATACCGACCGCCAGACCCGCGGCGAAAGCGTGGCGCCGGGCTGGGTCGTCGACGCGGTCCGCGCGACCGAAAACCTGGGTGGGCGCGAGCACACCGTGCAACTGCTGCCGGCCCTGCGCGCGCGACGCGACTTCGCCGAGATCACGGTGCCGGCGGGCCAGTATTTCCTGCTCGGCGACAACCGCGACAACAGCGAGGACTCGCGCTTCATCGGCAGCGTGCCGCGCGAGAAGCTGATCGGCCGCGCCCATCATGTGCTGGTCTCGGCGGACTGGCTGGGCGAGGATGGCTGGCGCATGGCGCCACGCTTCGAGCGTTGGGTGGCCGCGATCCGCTGAGCGTGACCAAGCCCACACCTTGGGCCTCCGTTACGCGCCCGGCCGGATCGCAAGCCCCGGAAACGGTGTTTTTCGGCACGGCCGCTGCGGGTGTCGGGCCTATCTTCACAGGCATGTCACGCCGCCACCGCCGCCCAATCCCGCTGCCCAGCTTCGGCCCGCGCCGCATCAGCCTGGCCGAAGGGTCGTCGCGTCTGGTGCTGGACGACCGCTGGACACCGCACGAGCGTCCCGTGCAGGCCGAGCTGCAACTGCTGGAGCGCTTCTCCGCGCTGATGGCCGCCCAGGGCTGGCCTGCCCATGTCTCGCGCATGGCCTATGACCGCATCTATGCCGGTGAACGCTTCGGCTTTGCCAAGCGGGTGGGCCGCGGCGAGCTGCCTGGCCTGGCGCGCGAGTTGATTGCCTGCTGGCGCGCCAGCCGCAGCGAGCCGGTGCAGGGCTGAGCCTCGCGCCTCTCGCTTGGCCCCCTCGGCCTGTCTCGCAACCCTATCCGTCTGCCATGTTCTTCTTTCGTCATCCCAGGCCGGTTGTGGATTCGCGCCCCGTTGCCGAGCTCTCCATTCGATGCGAACAACCTGACCGAGCACCCTCGACGCTGCCCGAGAGGGTGCCATCCCGGGCGGTCAACTTCACTCCTCCCAGCGAAACCGCCAGATCGCCAGCAGCCCGAAGGCCGCGCTGAAGCCCAGCATCACCGCGCTCGGCAGCAAGGCCTCGGCAAAGGGCTGACCGCGCCAGGTCATGGCATCCAGCGCATCGACGGCCCAGCGTGTCGGCACGGCGAGTGACACCGTCTGCAGCCATTCCGGGAAGATGAAGGCCGGCACCCAGGCGCCGCCCAGCATGACCATCAGGAGTGTGGCGAGGATGGCCAGGCCGCGCGTGGCCTCCGGCGTGCGGCCCAGGGCCGCGATGAGCAGGCCGAAGCTGGCCGTCAGCAGCGCAAAGCAGGCCAGCACAAGCGCGAAACCCGCCGTACTGCCCAGCACGCGCACGCCGAAGGCCGCGATGGCGACCACGTAGATGACGGCGAACACGATCAGGGAGATCAGGGCGCTGGCCGCGATGCGGCTGCCCAGCAGCTGGGCGCGCGACAACGGTGCCGCGCGCAGCCGCTTCCACAGGCCCAGGCGGCGCATCAACAGCAGGCCCATGCCCATCTCGACGCCACTCATCAGGATGAACTGCACGCCCATGCCGGCGAAGGAGTGGGCATAGCTGTTGTAGGCCACCGGTGCGGCGTTGGCGCCGGACTGCAGGGCCTCGATCTCGCGCGTCGTGAAGGGCATGGACAAGCCGCCCACATTTCCTGCGTCGCCCGCTGAAGCGGAGGAAGCGGCGGAGGCCCCCGCCTCGCTACGCTGCACCTGGCCGATGGCGTCGAACATCTTCACGAGGGCCGCGCGTTGTTCGGTCGGCATGCCGGTCGCGTCGCCCACCTGCTTGCGCATATCGCCCAGGGCCGCGGGGCTGAAGCTGCTGCGGCTGACTTCCTGCATCAGCGTCTGCGCCAGCAGCCCGCGCACGACGGCCAAAGCGCTGGCCTGCGAGGGGTCGAAGTGCAGCGCGATCTCGGGCTTGCTGCCGGCGCCGAACAGCGCACGGCCGGCCTGCTCGCCCAGGCCCGCGGGCAGGATGGCGACGGCGCGCAGCTTGCCGGCCCGCACCTGGGCCAGCAGCTCGGCCTCGTCGCCCACCGTGGTCTTCAGCGAGTGCTCGGCCTGCAGCGCCGCGACGACGCGCTGGGACAGCGGGCTGTGGTCGCTGTCGACAACGCCGACGGGGATACCTGCCATCTTGCTGCTGGTGCCGAACAGGCTGCCGAAGAAGGCGGCGATGAGGATGGGCGCGACGATGCTCATCAGCAGCGCGCGGCGGTTGGAGAAGTGCAGCTTGAGTTCTGCACGGACGAGGGCGAGCACGGCTTGCATGGTTCAGTCCCGCAGTTGACGGCCGGTGAGAGACAGGAAGACGTCTTCGAGCGTGGCTCGCGCCGAGGCGAGACCCCGCACCTTGACGCCACGCTGGGCCAGCGCAGTGAGCATGGGGCCGGTGTCCCGGGCGATGTCGCCCAGGCTGACGTCAAGGCGCTGGCCGACGCGCCTGACATCGGGAAAGCCGGCCAGGCCCTGCAGCGCCGCATCGTCGGGCTCGCCTTCGATCTCGACCTGAAGGATCTGCGAGGCCGGCAGCAGCGCGAACAGCTGGGCCTGGGTGCCGCTGGCGACGACGCGACCGTGGTCGATGATGACGAGGCGGTCGGCGAGGCGCTCGGCTTCCTCCATGTAGTGCGTCGTGTAGATCAGCGCCTTGCCGGCACGCTTGAGCATCTCGAGGTTGTCGAAGATGGCGTTGCGGCTTTGCGGATCGACACCAGCCGTGGGCTCGTCGAGCAGGATGACCTCGGGATCATGGATCAGCGCGCAGGCGATGTTGAGGCGCCGCTTCATGCCGCCGGAGAAGGTCGAAGGCTTGTCCCTGGCGCGGTCGGACAGGCCGACCATGGCCAGCACCTCGTCGGTACGGCGCTTGAGCGTTTCGGGCGCCATGCCGTAGAGGTTGCCGAACAGTTCGACATTCATGCGCGCCGGCAATTCCTCATACAGCGCGATGTCCTGGGGCACGAGGCCGATGCGGCGCTTGTAGCCGGCTTCGTCCGAGGCCAGGCTGACACCGCCGGACAGGGTCACGGTGCCGGCGTCGGGCACCGTCAGGCCGCAGATCATGCCCACCGTCGTCGACTTGCCGGCGCCGTTGGGGCCGAGCAGACCCAGCACCTCGCCGGGCCGCAATGCGAGGCTGACCTCGTGCACCGCCGTCCGGTCTCCGTACGCCTTGCGCAGGCCGCGTGCCACCAGTACCTCGTCCATGCCACCTCCTGAATCGAACTGGAGCGGATGCTAGGGCGCCCGCCCCTTGCGGCCGATCGGGCTGCGACGGACGGCAAGCCCGGCGCGTGAATCGACGATCCAGGCCGCCGACGGTCAATGCGCCAAAAGGCAAAACACCGTTCCAAATTAACCGGATCTGCGGACCGATATTTGGCGTCGGAAAAATTGCAACAACATGGCACCAACAGCCCCCAGATTGCGAAGTTAGGGACCACGGAATCGGCTACGGGCCTTACTTTTCGTTTACCTTGTTGAAGCTTGCTGTTGACTTGCAGTTACGAAGATCCAGCGTCCCAGGTACGCCGTTTGCCACAATGTTTCTCCGCCGCCTCAATCTCGACTCCGATGCCGATCGCGGCATCGCATCGGAGCTTTTTCTTTCGAACCCCAGCTACGAGCTGGAGAACTACGGACGCCTGCCCAGCGCCGACATGGCCGAGCCGCTGTGGCGGCGTTTTCCGGACGAGTGCGCCCCCGAACACCGCCTCACCTTTGCGGCCTTCGAGCATGACCAGGCCATCGGCCTGGCCCAGGTCGCACTGCATGCGCCCACTCGCGATTGCGCCGCGCTGCTGCTGCTGCTGGTGCACCAGCGGGTGCAGCAGCAGCACATCGGCTGCGAAATCGTCGAACGCCTGAGCGTGCAGGCGCGGCGCTGGGCGGACATCTCGAGCTGGTACATCACTGTCGTGGAGTCCAACGCCCGCGCGCTGGCCTTCTGGCGGCACTGCGGTTTCCGCACCAAGACCCAGGGTCTCGCCTGCGAAGGTTTCGCGAGTCATGTCACGCTGATGACCCGCCCGATCAAGACGCGCCCGGCCTGCCAGCATTCCCGCGCGCCTGAGAACGGCGAGCAGGTCCTGGCTCAGCAGCTGTTCGCGCGCATCGCCTGATCAGGCCTGGGCAAGCGCCCGCCCGATCAGGATCTTCTGCACCTCGCTCGTGCCCTCGTAGATCTGCGTGACCCGCACGTCGCGGTAGATGCGCTCCACGGGGAAGTCGCTGAGGTAGCCGTAGCCGCCGTGGATCTGGATGGCTTCTGAGCAAACGCGCTCAGCCATCTCGCTGGCGAACAGCTTGGCCATGGCAGCCTCCTTCAGGCAGGGCCGGCCGGCATCCTTCAGGCTGGCGGCATGCCAGATCAGCTGGCGCGCGGCCTCGATCTGCGTGGCCATCTCGGCCAGCTTGAACTGCACTGCCTGGTGGTTGAAGATGGGCTGGCCGAAGGTGACGCGGTCCTTGCTGTAGCGCAGCGCCGCCTCAAACGCCGCGCGTGCCATGCCGACCGATTGCGAGGCAATGCCGATGCGCCCGCCCTCCAGGCCCGACAGCGCGATCTTCAGGCCCTGGCCTTCGTCGCCGAGGCGGTTGGCGGCCGGCACGCGGCAGTTCTCGAACAGGATCTGGGCTGTATCGCTGCTGTGCTGGCCCATCTTCTCCTCGATGCGCGCAACCTGGTAGCCGGGCGTGTTCGTCGGCACGACGAAAGCGCTGATGCCCTTCTTGCCGGCGGCCTTGTCGGTCACCGCCATGACGATGGCCACGTCGCCGTGCTTGCCGCTGGTGATGAACTGCTTGACGCCGTTCAGCACATAGTCGTCACCGTCCCGCACGGCGGTCGTGCGCAGGCCGCCAGCCTCGGAGCCGACATGGGGCTCGGTCAGGCAGAAGGCGCCCAGCATGTCGCCGCGCGCCAGCGGCTTCAGGAAGCGCTCCTTCTGCTCGTCGTTGGCAAAGCCCATCAGGATGGAGCAGACCGGACAGTTGTTGACGCTGACCACCGTGCTCGTGCCGCCATCACCGGCACCGATCTCTTCCAGGATGACCGACAGAGCCAGGTAGTCCAGCCCCGCGCCGTCCCACTCGGTGGGCACGGCGACGCCATAGCAGCCCAGGGCGGCGAGGCCCTTCAACTGCTCGGCGGGGAAGTGATGGTTCTTGTCCCAGGCCGCGGCGTGGGGGGCGATCTCGGCCTGCACGAAGGCGCGGATGGCGTCTTGCACGGCGAGGTGGTCTTCGGGGAGGAGCATGGGTGGCGCTTTCCGACTACGTTGGGGATGGCGCTATTGTCGACTTGGGCGTTGCGAGGTCGTTCACCCTGTTTGCCCGCCGCCGCCGTAGAAGCAGGAGCCACCCGCCACGGAGTTCCTTCATGCCTTCTGCCACGACGCTTCGATCGCTGCTCGCCCTGCTCTGCCTTGCCACCTCGGCCGCCTTCGCGCTCAGCCCGCCGCCAATGCCGGTGAAGCCACCGCCCCCCATAGCGCCGCCCATGCCGCGCTTCGTCGTGCCCGAGGCCGGCCTGCCGCTGACGCTGCAGCGCGTGCAGGTCCAGGCCACGCTGGCAGGCAGCCAGGCGCAGACGCGCATCGAGCTGGTCGTGCGCAACCCCAACCCGCGCCAGCTCGAAGCCACGCTGGAGTTCCCGCTCGATGCGGGCCAGAGCGTCGTCGGCTTCGCGCTGGACGTGCGCGGCGAGATGGTCAGCGCCGTGCCCGTGCCCAAGGACAAGGGCCGCCAGGTCTTCGACGACATCTCGCGCCGCCGCGTCGACCCGGCACTGCTGGAGCGCACCGCCGGCAACAACTTCAAGCTGCGCATCTACCCCGTGCCGCCCAACGGCGAGCGGCGCGTGCTGCTGCAACTGGCCGAGACGCTGCAGCCCACCGCTTCGGGCCGTATGCAATACCGCCTGCCGCTGAACTTCGGCCAGCCCATCGCCCAGTTCGAAGGCCGCTTCGACCTGCGCGGCGGCAGCAAGCCCCAGGCCGGTGGCGCGCTGGCCGGCGTGGAGAGCTTCGCACGCGGTGACGAGACGGCCATGCAGCTCAAGCGCAGCGACTGGCAGCCGCGCGAGGCCCTCACGCTGAGCTGGGCCGCCAGCGGCGGCGACAGCGTCGTCGTGAACGAGCATGGTGGCGCGGTCTACGCCTATGCCGAGATCGCCGCCCTCGAGGGCGCGCGTGGCGCCGCCCGCCTGCCTCGCGATCTCCATCTCGTCTGGGATGCCTCGGGCTCCGGTGCCGAGCGCGACCACGCCCGCGAGTTCGCGTTGCTGGACGCGCTGTTCGCCGCCGCCCGCGACATGCGCGTCCACCTCACCGTCGCGCGCGACACCGCCGAGCCGGTACGCGACTTCGATGTGCGCGCTGGCGACTGGCAGGCCCTGCGCCGCACGCTGCAGCAACTGCCCTACGACGGCGCCAGCAGCCCCGCTGCCTGGTACGCCGGCCTGTCGGCAGCCGCCTCGGGCAATGCCAGCCTGAGCCTGCTGTTCAGCGACGGCCTGGCCACCTGGCCCGACCTCGGCAGCCTGCCCCCCGTGGGCCCTGTGTTCACGGTGAATGCCGCCAGCCGGGCCGACCTGCCGCAGCTGCGCCGGCTGGCCGAGAACGGCGGCGCCCGCCTGCTCGACCTGAACCGGATGGACACCGCCACGGCGCTGGCCGCGCTGACACGGCCGGGCCTGCGCGTGGTGGATCTGCGGGCCGAAGGCGCCGAGGACGTGGTCGCCGAATCCCTCCACCCCGAAAACGGCCGCCTCGCGGTCGCCGCCCGCCTGAACACGGTCACGGCCCGCCTCATCCTCACCCTCGTCGACGGCCAGGGGCAGCGCAGCCAGCGCCGGATCGAACTGCAGGCGCCGCGATCAGTCCCGCCCCATGACGAAGCCACGCTGCCACTGGCCGCGCGGCGCTGGGCGGAATTGCGGGTGGCCGAGCTGTCGGCCGAGCAGCAGCGCAACCGCGCCCAGATCCGCCGCCTCGGCGAGCAGTTCCGCCTGCTCAGCGCCGAGACCTCGCTGATCGTGCTGGACGAACTGGCCGACTACGTGCGCTACGAGATCGCGCCGCCCACCGCCAGCATGCGCGCGACCTACCAGCAGAGCCTGGCCCAGCGCGGCGCCACGCGCCAGGCCGACCGCGAGCGGCATATCGACAGTCTGGTGCAGCGCTTCAAGCAGCGCGAGGCCTGGTGGGCACAGGAGTTCCCGCAGACCGTGGCGGCGGAACCCAAGGTCGCCGCCGTGGCCATCGTTGCAGAGCAGAGCCGGCAGGCCGTGCCCCCGGCTCAGGCCCGCGATGCCAGGACGCCACCGCCGGCCTTCAAGGCGGACATTCGGGCGCCGATCAGCGCTCTCCCCATGCCCGCTCCCGCTACGGCGCACGCGCCTGCTGCGCCTGTGCCGGCCCGCGCGGCCATGCCGGCCACGCTCGAATCCGTGGTCCTGGCCGGCGCACGCCGTGAGGCCATGGACAGCGCCAGCGTCGCGCCTGCGTCCATCGCCAGCATCGCGCTGCGCGCCTGGGAACCCAACGCCGCCTATGTGCGCCGCCTGCGCGAGGCCAGCGACGCCGAGCGCTACGCCGTCTACCTGGACGAGCGGCCGGGCTATCTGTCCAGCACCGCCTTCTTCATCGACGCGGCCGAGATCTTCTTCGCGAAGGGCCAGCGCGGCCTGGCCATGCGCGTGCTGTCCAACCTGGCCGAGATGGAACTGGAGAACCGCCACATCCTGCGCATCCTGGCCTACCGCCTGCTGCAGGCCGACGAGACCGCCCTGGCCGTGCCGCTGCTGGAGCGCGTGCGCGAACTGGCGCCGGACGAGCCCCAGTCCTCGCGCGATCTGGCGCTGGCCCTCGCCGCCACCCAGCCCCAGCGCGCGCTGGAGCTGCTGTGGGACGTGGCCAGCCAACCCTGGGATGGTCGCTTTGCCGACATCGACCTGATCGCGCTGACCGAGCTCAACGCCCTCGCCGCCCGTGCGCCGAAGCTGGACCTGTCGCGTGTCGATGCGCGCCTGCGCCGCAACCTGCCGCTGGACCTGCGCGCCGTGCTGAGCTGGGACGCCGACAACACCGACATCGACCTGTGGGTGACCGACCCCAACGGCGAGAAGGCCTATTACGGCAACCGCCTGACGCGCCAGGGCGGCGCCATGTCCCGCGACTTCACCGGCGGCTACGGCCCCGAGGAGTTCTCGCTGCGCCGCGCCAAGCCGGGCCGCTACGAGGTGCGCGCCCAGTTCTTCGGCCACCGCCAACAGCTGGTGTCGCCCTACACGACGCTGATGCTGTGGCTGTCCACCGGCTTCGGCAGCGGTGCGCAAAAGGACGAGCGTGTCGTGCTGCGCCTGTCCGGCAGCGGCCAACAGGTGCTGGTGGGCAGCTTCGAGGTGGAGGGGCCTGCCGGCGGCGTGACGAAGTAACGACCGGATTGCCCTGACCGCGCGGTCGGGGCCTGGGCAGGACGGCACGGAACGTCCTACGTCCTGAGGTTCCCGCGCCGGCAGCGGCTGGGCATACTCGGATGTGGTGAGCCCCGCTAACGCTTCCACCCGGCCGACCGTGCTGCCGCACGGCGCGCGCCGCGTGGCCTGGCTGCTGCTCGGCATGGCGGCGCTGCTGGCCGTGCTGGGGCTGTACGCCATCACGGCGCTGTCGGCCGCACGCGCCTATGTCGCCGGAGAGAGCCAGTGGTCACGCGCGCAGAAGAGCGCGGCGCTGGCCCTGGTGCTCTATCTGCAATCCGGTGAAGAAGCGCAATACCAGGCCTTCGAGCGCGAGATCGCCGTGCCCCTGAACGCCAGGCGTGCGCGCGAGGCCATGGACAAAGGCGGCGCCCATGACGAAGAGGCCCGCCAGGGCTTCATCGATTCGCGCAACCACGCCGATGACGCGCCGGGCATGGTCCGGCTCTACCGCTGCTGCCGGGGCCTGCCCTACATGGCCGATTCGGTCGGCATCTGGCGTGAGGCCGACGAGCTGATTGCCGAGATGACCGCGCTGGCCCGCCAGGCTCGCGAACTGCCGCCCGAGGCCCGCGCGGCGCTCCAGTCCCGCGTGCTGGCCCTGGACGCGCGACTGACGCCGATGGAGCACCGCTTCTCGGCCAGCCTCGGTCTGGCGTCGCGCATCACGGCGGCGGCGCTGATCGGGATGCTGATGGTCAGCGCCCTGCTGTTCGGCCTGACCGCCGCTGTCCTCGTGATCCGGCGCGCCCACGAGGATCAAGCCGCCCACCAGGCCGTGCAGCGCAGCGAGGCGCTGTTCCGCTCGCTGTGGGAGACCAGCATCGACGGCGCCGTCATCATCGATGGCGGCAGCACCATCCGTTTCGCCAATCCGGCCATCCACGCGCTGCTGGGCCATGAACCGGGCAGCCTCAGCGGCCAGCCGCTGGCCACATTGCAGCCCGAGGGCCTGCGGGCGGCCCATGTCGCCGGCCTGGCCCGCCACATGGCGACCGGAGAAAAACGCCTGAACTGGCGCGGCGTCGAGACCCTGGCCCGCCACGCCGATGGCCACGACCTGCCGGTGGAGATCCGCTTCTCGCGCTTCGAACTCGATGGCGAGACGCTGTTCGTCGGCCTGCTGCACGACATCTCGGAGCGCAAGGCGGCCGAGCGGGTGGCCGCCGAGCACCTGAGACTGCAGGAGGCCGACCGGCTCAAGTCCGAGTTCCTGGCGCGCATGAGTCATGAGCTGCGCACGCCGCTGAATGCCATCCTCGGCTTCACCGACCTGATGCACGATGGCCGCAGCGGCCCGGTCAACGCCGAGCAGAAGCGCCAGCTCGGCTTCGTCGCCAGTTCGGGCCGCCACCTGCTGGCCCTCATCAACGACCTGCTGGAGTTGTCGCGCATCGAGGCCGGCCGCCTGGACCTGCACATCGAGCCCATCGACATCGCCGCGATCGCCGCCGACGTCACCGGCCAGCTGCGCCCGCTGGCCGAACCGCGCGGCCTGGCTCTGAAGCTGGGCATGGCCCCGTCGCTGCCCTGGCGCGGCGACCGCCGCAAGCTGACCCAGGTGCTGCTCAACCTGGTGGGCAATGCCATCAAGTTCTCCGAGCAGGGCGACATCGAGATCCAGGCCTGGCAAGAGGCCGAGCGCCTGGTGCTGAGCGTCAGGGATCACGGCCCCGGCATCCCCGAGGAGCACCGCGCCCTGCTCTTCCAGCCCTTCAAGCAGCTCGAAGGCGGTGTCGCCCATGCCCAGGAAGGCACCGGCCTGGGTCTCTACCTCAGCGCCCAGTTGCTGGAGCGCATGCAGGGCCGCATTCGCCACGAAGCGGCCGAAGGCGGCGGTTCGCGCTTCATCATCGAGCTGGAGCCGGTGCCATGACCTCTGCCGTGACATTGCCGCGGGTGCTGCTGGTCGAGGACAACGCGACCAACGCCTATCTCGCGCGCTATGTGCTGGAGGCGGCCGGCTTCGAGGTGGACTGGGCGGCCAATGGCCAGCTGGCTCTCGAGGCCGCTGCCGCGCACCGGCCCGACCTCATACTGATGGACCTGCGCATGCCGGTGCTCGACGGCTACGAGGCCACGCGCCGCCTGAAAGCCGATCCGGCACTGCGCGATGTGCCGGTGCTGGCGATGAGCGCCCAGGCCATGCCCGAGGAGCGCGCGCGGGCGCTGGCGGCGGGCTGTGCCGCCCACATTGGCAAACCCATCGACGTGGCCACGCTGGCCGACGAGGTCAGGGCCTGGCTGCCTTGACGAGCAGCGTGCCGCGGCCGATCACGCAAGGGTGGGCGTGGCGCACCATGGCACGCCCGTCCACATGCGCCACCCAGCCGCCCAGCGTGGCGCTCCATTCCACGCTGGCCACACGCCAGTGCAGCAACAGCTCCTGTTCGGCAAACACCGGTGCCTTGAAGGCGAAGTTGAAGTTCAGGCACAGCAACTCGCGGGCCTGGCCATCGTCGCCGCGTGAGAAGTGGCTGGCGACGAGGCCGATCATCTGGGCCGTGGTCTGCTGGCCGCTGGCGATGATCTCCCCGTGGCGGGCCCGCTGGGCCGCCTGCACGTCGTGGTGCAGGGGGTTGGAGTCACCGGTCAGGCGTGCAAAGGCGGCGATGTCCTCGCGCGTGAAGCGGATCTGGCGCTCGCAGGTTTCCCCGACGCGGATCAGTGTGGTGGTTTCAGCTTCGGCGAAGGTCGTGTCCATGGACTGAGACCTTAGCGCAAGCCGATGGCCCGCCGCGCCGCCGATAAAGGGGACTCACCAGGCCAGTCGTTGCCCGTCGTAATTGAAGAAACTGCCTGTATCCGAAGGCTTCACGCTGGCCAGCACGGTGCGCATGCCGGCGATGCTGGTCGACGCGTCGATGTCGGCACCGGCGCCGCCCATGTCGGTGCGCACCCAGCCGGGGTGGAAGCTGATGACGGTGGCCTTGCCGGCCAAGGCCAGGGCTGCGTCCTTCATCACCGAGTTCACGGCCGCCTTGGAAGCGCGGTAGAGCCAGCCGGACGTGCTGACCCGCAGCGCCAGGGAACCCATCTTGGACGAGATGATGGCCACGCGCGCGCCGGGCGCCAGCGCCTCGGCGATCTGCGGCAGCAGGCGCATGGGCGCCAGCACATTGGTGTGCATGACGGCGTCGAAATCGGCCTCGGTGGGTGCCGCCAGGCCCGCGGTGCTGGGGCCGTAGACGCCGGCATTGATGACGACGACGTCGAAGGCCTCGCCGTCGATCAACCAGGCCAGGCCCGCCACGCTGGCGGTGTCCGTCACGTCCAGCTTCAACGCCCGGGCGCCATGGGCCTGCAGGCGCTCCAGCGCGGCCTCGTCGCGCGCCGTGGCCGTGATGCGGGCGCCGGCGGCGCGGTACTGGCGCACGAATTCCAGGCCCAGGCCGCGCGAGGCGCCGATGATCAGAACATTCATGGTTTGGTCAATGCGAGCTTGGCCGCGAGCAAGGTGAAGAGGCCGGCACCGCCGAGGTTGAGGCCACGCCCCAGCCAGGGCCGCGGCTGGCTGCGGCGCAAGGGGGCCACCAGCACGATGAGGGCGAGCAGAAAGAGCAGGCCCTGGGCGATGAACCAGGCACCCAGGAAGAGGAAGGCCAGCGTCTTGTCCGGCGCGTCGGCCTCGATGAACTGCGGCAGCAGCGCCAGGAAGAACAGCGCCACCTTGGGATTCAGCGCATTCGTGAAGAAGCCCTGGCGCACTGTTCGCCACAGCGAAGGCGGTGCGCTGACTTCGGCGCTGGCCGACGCCGGCTTCAAGCCCGCCTTGGCCATGCCCCAGGCCACATAGAGCAGATAGGCGGCACCGACGAGCTTGACGACCATGAAGGCCTCGGCCGATGCGGCGAGCAGCGCGGCGAGGCCGAAGGCCGCCGCCAAGGTGTGCAGCACGCAGCCGGCCATGATGCCGACCGCCGCGGCCACGCCCTGGCGCCAACCACCACGCAAGGTGCTGGCGACCGTGTAGGCCATGTCGACGCCAGGCGTCGCGTTCAGGATGAAGACGGTGGCGGCGAAGAGGGGGAGGTCGTGGGTGCCGAGCATGGGCCGATCCTACGTTGACCTGCCAGCCCCCTTCAGCGCGCTCAGAGCATCTCGACCGCCAGCGCCGTCGCTTCGCCGCCACCGATGCACAGCGCCGCCATGCCGCGCTTCAAGCCGCGGGCCTTCAGCGCGCCCAGCAGCGTGACGACGATGCGCGCACCGCTGGCGCCGATGGGGTGGCCCAGGGCCACGGCACCGCCGTTGACGTTGACGATGTCGTGGGGCAGCTTGAAGTCGGCCATCGCAGCCATGGTGACGGCGGCGAAGGCTTCGTTGACTTCCCACAGGTCCACCTGGCCGGCCTGCCACCCGGCCTTGGCCAGGGCCTTCTGGATGGCACCGGCCGGGGCCGTGCTGAACCACTCCGGCGCTTGCGCATGCACGGCGTGGCTGACGATGCGGGCTATTGGAGCGAGGCCGCGCGCCTTGGCCGTGCTCTCGCGCATCAGCACCAGGGCCGCGGCGCCGTCGGAGATGCTGGACGAGGTGGCGGCCGTGATGGCGCCGTCCTTCTTGAAGGCGGGCTTCAGCGACGGGATCTTGTCGAGCTTGGCCTTGAAGGGCTGCTCGTCGAACTTGATGACGGTGTCGCCCTTGGGGCCGGAGAGAGTCACCGGCGCCATTTCCCAGTCGAAGGCGCCGCTCTCGTTGGCCGCCTTGGCACGCTGGGTGGAGGTGATGGCGTACTGGTCCATGGCCTCGCGGCTGAAGCTGTACTTGGCCACGCATTGCTCGGCGAAGACGCCCATGGCCTTGCCGCGCTCGTAGGCGTCTTCCAGGCCGTCCAGGGCCATGTGGTCGTACATCTGCGCGACGCCGTACTTGACGCCCTTGCGGGCGAACATCAGGTGGGGGGCGTTGGTCATGCTCTCCATGCCGCCGGCCACCATGACCTCGGCCGAACCGGCCGCCAGCATGTCGTGGGCGAACATCATGGTGCGCATGCCCGAGCCGCACATCTTGCTCATCGTGACGGCGCCGGCGGAGTCGGGCAGGCCGGCCTTGCGCAGGGCCTGGCGGGCGGGCGCCTGGCCCTGGCCGGCCATCAGGCAGTTGCCCATCAGCACCTCATCGACCGAGTCGCCCGGCACGCCGGCGCGCTCCACAGCCGCCTTGATGGCGACCGCGCCCAGCTCCCAACCGGCAAGGCCGGCGAAATCACCCAGCAGGCCGCCGATGGGCGTGCGGGCGGCGGAAACGATGACGATCGGATCGGACATGGCTGTACTCCGTTGGTAACTCAGATGCGCCATTTTGACGCCATCAATTGACGTGCACGTCAATTACCCGATCAATGCCCCGGTCAGCCGGGGGACTTGGCCTCACGCCGGGGCGCGGGCGGCACGATGCCGCAGTCGACGGGACGGGCCTCGGGCGCCAGCCGCCGCACCGACTGGCAGAGTTCGGCCCAGAAGGCGCGCGTCCAGGCGGCGTGGCGCTGGGCGAAGGCCGGTGCGGCCGGCATGAAATACGGTTGCCTGGCCACCACCGGCGTCCATTCGACGAGATCGGCGCGCTGCTCGGGCGACAACCCTTCGCGGGCGGTCAGCAGCAGGTCGAAGCGTTGCGCCTGCAGCATGGCCACCTCGCTGTCGAAGGTCAGCACGGTCTCGGTCGCCCAGCCGCGCTCGCCGGCCAGCGCCTCCTGCACCGAGCCGGCCAGCACGCCGACACGCGAGCGCGGCGGCAGATGGATGCCATCCCAGGCCGGATCGGGCACCGTGCCGGCGCGGCCGTACAGGGCCAGATGGCCGAGGACCGGCGCCCAGGCAGCATCGGGCCGGCCCTGAGCGTCGAGGGGGAAGCTGTAGCTGCGCAACCGCTCCGGCGAGGGCCCGTAGAACAGCGCGAATTGCACTTCGCCCTGGGCCAGCGCCACGCTGAGGCGCCGCCCGGGCAGGCGCACGAGCTCGGCCTTGCAGGCCAGCTGGCGCAGCGCCTCGCGCACGGCGACGACGGCCCAGCCCGGCGGATCGGCGAACTGGCTGCCATGGCCCAGCAGACCCGGCGGGCCCGCACGGTCGGTGAAGCCGATGCGCAGCGACTCGGGGCAGCCCTGGGCCGCGGCCAAGGCCATGCCGCCGCTCAGCGCGACGCCACAGAGCCCGCAGGACCAGCGCGACATGCGCCCGAGTTTAGGAAGCTGGCGCCGCGGCCGCGACCCCGGTTCGGGCGGGTCAGCGCCAGGCGGTGGCCGGCACCGTGCCGCACTCGGCCGGGCGGACGTCGGGCTCCAGCCGCCGCACGGCCTGGCAGAGCTGGCGCCAGAAGGCGCGCGTCCAATCCGGGTGGCGTTGGACAAAGGCGGGCGCGGCCGGTGCGAAATAGGGCAGCTTGGCCACGCCCGGCGTCCATTCCACGAGTTCGGCGCGCTGCTCCGGCGCAAGCACCTCGCGCGTCGACAGCAGCAGGTCGAAGCGGCGCGCCTGCAGCATGGCGGGCCCGCCGTCGAGCCCGCCGATGGGCTCGGTCGCCCAGCCGCGGTCGCGCGCGATGACGTCCTGCACCGAGCCCGTCAGCACGCCCACGCGCAAGCCCGCCGGCAGGCGCTGCCCGTCCCAGCTGGGGTCCGGCGTCTCGCCGCTGCGGCCGAACAGCGCCAGGTGACCGAACACCGGCGCCCAGGCGACGTCGGGCCGCCCCTGCGCATCGAGCGGGAAGCGCAGACTGCGCAGGCGCTCGGGCGTGACGCCGAACAGCAGGGCGATGTCGACGTTGCCCTGGGCCAGCGCAGCGGACAGGCGGCGGTTGGGCAGGCGCAGCAGTTCGGCCGTGCAACCCATGCGCTTGAGCGCCTCGCGCACGGCGACAACCTCCCAGCCGGGCGGCTCGGGGAATGTCGGCCCCTGGCCGAGCAGCCCGGGCGGCGATGCGGCGTCGCTGAAGCCGATGCGCAGCGGCTGGGGGCAGGCAGCGCTGGCCGGCATGGCGGCCCAGCACAGCAGGCTGGCCAGCACCGGGAGCAGGACGCGGGGCATGGCGCGAGTTTGCCTCAGCGCCACAGCCGATAGGCCCAGAAAGCCTCCTCGGCCTGAATGCGGCGGCGCAGGTCCTCGGGGCTGAAGCCGGTCAGGCGGCGCGTCTCGCGGCAGAGGTGGCTCTGGTCGGCGTAGTCGTTGTCGGCGGCAATGTCCGCCCAGTTGACGCCTGCATCGCCGGCCCCGATCTCCGCGGCGGCCACGGCGTAGAAGGCGTTCTCGGCGCGCGACACCGCACGCAGCTCGCGCATCGGCAAACCAGCCCAGGCCTTGATGCGGCGCTCCAGCTGGCGCAGGCTGCGGCCGGCGGCGCTGGTGGCAGCACGCACGGCCAGGGCCTCGGTCCAGACGGCGTAGCGGTGGCCGGGGCGCTGCGTGCCCAGGGCCTGCCAGCGCGGCAGCAAAAAGTCTTCGAGCAGGCGCAGGCGCGCCGCGTCGTCGGCCGCGGCAGACATCTGCGTCGCCCAGGCCAGCCAGTCGGCCGGCAGCAGCTCGCTGGCATCGACCACGCGATTGACGAGGCCTTCCAGCGCGATGCCGGTCAACGCAACGAAGGCATCGGGCAACAGCAGCAGCTTGAAGGCCGACATCTCGCCGGGGTTGCGCGTGTGCGTGGGCAACGTGAACGGGCCGCCCAGCAGCACGGGCGCGTGGCGGCGCTCAGGCGGGGGCGTCGAGAAGCCCGGCGTGGCCAGCCACTCGCTGCTGCCCTCGGCCCACCAGAACAGCGTCACCAGCGGCGTCGCGGGGAAGTAGTTCTCGCGCTGACCGGCATCCAGGCCGCGGCCACGGGTGTCGCGCAGCATGACGCCGCGCACGCAGCCGGCCAGGGCCAGCGGCGGCAGCCAAAGATGTGTATGCGCATCCATCGCGGCCAGTGTCGCATTCGTTCAAGACCGTCTTGAGCGTCCAGGCGCAGCATGCGGGCCATGACAACACAGACCTGGAACGATCTGCCAAGCCACCCCACCCGCTGGTGGGGCTTCCCCGTGCTGATGGCCATGCGCCGCGACTACCTCGCCGTCATCGCTGCGCAGCGGCCGCTCGGCGACCTGGTGGCGCAGACCATCCTGGGCGAGCGCGGCGTCGACGTCTTCGACCCCGAGCTGGTGCGCGCCGTCATGGTCGACCACGCCGACGCGCTGATTCGCTGGGCGCGCGGGCCCGAGGTGTTCGCCGAGCTGATGGGCCAGTCCGTCCTCGTCACCGAAGGGCCCACCTGGCAGCGCCAGCGCCGCATGCTGATGCCGGCCTTTGCGCCCAAGCGCATGGCCGGCTATGCGGCGCTGATGACCGAGGCCGCTGTTGCCGGCCTGGGCCGCGTGCGCGAGGGCGAGGTCGCGATGGACGAGCTCTACAGCCACCTGACGATGGACGTCATCTCCCGCACGCTGTTCAGCACCCCCATAGGCAACGACACGGCAGCGGCCGCACAGGCCGTGCAGGTGCTCAGCGAGACGGCGCTGGCGGAGATGTTCTGGCCCGTGACACTGCCCGACTGGCTGCCCCTGCGCGGCAAGGCCGCCAAGCGGCGTGCCGCGCGACTGATCCACGGGCTGCTGGGCGAGCGCATCGCCGCCCGGCGGGCTTCGGGTGAGGAACGCACTGACCTGCTCGGCATGCTGACGGCGCTTCGCGACGAGACCACCGGCGAGGCGCTGTCACCGCAGGAGGTCTACGACCAGTGCATGGTCAGCTTCCAGGCTGGCCACGAGACCAGCGCGACGGCGCTGCTGTGGTGGAGCTGGTTGCTGGCGGCCCACCCCGAGGCGCAGGCGCGGGCGCGCACCGAGGTCGACGCGCTGCTGGCCGGCCGCGTGCCGACGGCCGACGACGCGGCCGCCCTGCCCTTTCTGTCGGCCACGCTGAAGGAGGCGATGCGGCTCTACCCGCCCGTGGCCGGCCTGCTGACGCGCCGGCTGACGCGCGACATCACCCTCGGCGGCGTGCGTCTGCCCGCTCGCACCCTCGTGCGCGTGACGCCCTGGCTGCTGCACCGCGACCCGCGCTGCTGGCCGGATGCGCCGCTGGCCTTCAAGCCCGAGCGCTTCCTGCCCGACGCGCCCGATGAAATCCCGCGCGGCGCCTACATCCCCTTCGGCCTCGGGCCGCGGGTCTGCCTGGGCCAGCATTTCGCGGTGCTGGAGATGACGCTGATTGCAGCCCTGGTGCTGCAGCGCTTCGAGCTGAGCCCGGTCGGCAACGAGGCGCCCAAGCCGCGCATGGCGGTCACGCTGCGGCCCGATGGGGGCCTGACACTGCACCTGAAAGCGAGAGCACTGCCATGAACCCCTGGCTTGTCGGCGCAGCGGCCCTGGTCCTCGTCATCGGTCTGGTTCATTCCTGGCTGGGCGAGTTGCGGATCTTTCGCCATCTGCGCCGCGGCGGCATCGTGCCCACCGGCGGCGACCCGGTGCTGCGCGCCTTCCAGACCCGCATCCTGTGGGCCAGCTGGCATGTCGTGACCGTGCTGGCCTGGGCGCTGGCGGGCCTGCTGCTGTGGCTGGCCCAGCCGGCCGCGCGGGCGGCGTCGGGCGGCTTTGCCGAGACGGTCATCGCCGCAGCGCTGGCGGCCAGCGGCGCACTGGTGCTGCTGAGCAACCGCGGTCGCCACCCGGCTTGGCTGGCCCTGTGGGCCGCGGCGGCCCTGGTGCTGATGTCGCTGCGCTAGCGCGAGGGTCGGCTGCCGCAGTCCTGCCCACGCGCCTCGAGAGCGATGCGGCGGACGCTGACGCAAAGCTCACGCCAGAACTCGGCCACGAAGCCGGCATGGCGGGCATGCACTGCCCGGCTGGCGGGAGCGAAATACGGCAGCCGCTCGACCAGCGGGGACAGTTCCACCAGGGCGTCGTCGCCGCTCAACTGGGCGGGCGACAGGGATTCGCGCGCGGTCAGCAGCAGCTCGAAGCGGCGCGCTCGCAGCGCCAGCACGCTGGTGTCAAAGGCGCTGGTCGGCTCGACCGGCCAGCGGCGTTCGCGCGCCAGCATCTCCTGTGTGGAGCCGGCCACGACGCCGACTCGCACGCCCGGCGCCAGCGTGCTGCCGTCCCAGGCCTTCAGCGCCGGGCTGCCGGCCACGCCATAGAGCGCGAGGTGGCCCAGCACTGGTGCCCAGGCGGCGTCGGCGCGGCCAGCGGCATCGAGCGGGAAGCGGAAGGCACCCAGCCGCTCCGCCGTGTAGCCGAAGAACATGGCGAACTCGAGCTCGTCCTGTTCCAGAGCGCGCGCCAGCCGACGGCCTGGCAAACGCTGCAATTCCGCCGGGCAGCCCAGGCGCTGCACGACCTCGTGCACCGCCTGCACGGCCCAGCCCGGTGGATCCTGGAAGGCCGGGCCGGTGCCGAGGATGGAGGGCGGAAACGGCGCCTCGTTGAAGCCGATGCGCAGCGGTTGCGGGCAAGGCGCGGCAGCTGCGGCACCACTCAGGGCCAGCAGCCATCCGCCCAACAACCGGCGTCGCAGCGGCATCACATATCGCTCAGCGGTAGAAGGCCTCGACGGTGCCCTTGAGCTTGATGCACAGCGGCCGGCCCTTGCGGTCCAGCGTCTTGCCGGCGGGCACCTTGACCCAGCCCTCGCTGATGCAGTATTCCTCGACGTCCTGGCGATCCCTGCCATTGAAGCGGATGCCGATGTCGTGCTCGAAGACGGCGGCGACGTGATGGGGGCTGCGCGGATCAACGCTGAGGTGGTCGGGCAGTTCGGGGCGGGTGGCGGGAGCTTCGGACATGGAATTTGGCGGGCGGTGGAGCAAACCGCCATTCTCGCGCGCCAAGCTGGGGGTTCCGCGCGGGCGCGCTTGGGGCCAGCATCGCATCCATGACGGAGATCACCCAGCTGCTGACGGCCCTGGCCTCGGGACAGGCCGAGGCCCGTGATCGTCTCTACACCTTGCTCTACCCCGAGCTCAAGCGGCTGGCCCGGAGTCATCTCGCCGGCCATGCGCCGATGACGCTGGAGCCGGCGGCGCTGATCCACGAGGTCTGGCTGAAGAGCGCCGGGCCGATCCCGAAAGAGGCCGCCCTGCACCGTGCGCAGTTCTTCGCCCATGCCAGCAAGGTCATGCGCAGCGTCATCGTCGATCATGTGCGGGAACGCCGTGCCGACAAGCGYGGCGGCGGCCAGGCCGAGGTGACGCTGTCGACGGCGGCGCTGGAGCAGATCGCGCCGCCCGACGTGCTCAAGCTCGACGACGTGCTGCAGATGCTGGAGCGCGCCGACGGCCGCGCCCACCAGGTCGTGGAGATGCGCTTTTTCGGCGGCCTGGAGCTGGAGGAGATCGCCGAGCTGCTGGACGTGTCGGTGCCCACCATCAAGCGTGACTGGCGCAAGGCGCGCGCCTTCTTGTTCGACGCCTTGCAGACATGAACACGGCCGACCGGGCCGGCGCGCTGGCCGCCTTCGACGCCTGGCAGGACGCGAGCCCGCCGGAGCGCGAAGCCTTGCTGGCGGAGCTGCCGCTGGTGCAACGCGAGCGGCTGCAGGCCCTCATCCACGCCGACCGCGCCGCCGAGGCAGGCGGCTTCCTGGACCAACCCGCACCCTTGCCAAACGCACCCGAACTGGCCGGCCAGGTGCTGGGCGCCTGGACCCTGGTGGTGCCGCTGGGCAGCGGTGGCATGGGCGAAGTCTGGCGCGCGCGGCGCAGTGATGGCGCCCACCAGGGCGAGGCGGCCATCAAGCTGCTGCACAGCCCCTGGCGCGGCGAAGGCAACCAGGCGCGCTTTCGCCGCGAGGGCGAACTGCTGGCGCGGCTGACCCATCCGCACATCGCCCGGCTGCTGGACATCGGCGAGGCCCTGCTGGGCGCGGCGCGCACGCGCTATCTGGTGCTGGAGTTGGTGGACGGTGAGCGCATCGACCGCTGGTGCGAGGACCAGGGCCTCGATGTGCCCGCGCGGCTGCAGCTCTTTCTGCAGGTCTGCGACGCGGTAGCCCATGCGCACGCACGCCTCGTCGTGCATCGCGACCTCAAGCCCGGCAACATCCTCGTGACGGCCGATGGCCAGGTGAAGCTGCTGGACTTCGGCGTCGCCAAGCTGCTGGAGGGCCAGGCTGGAGAAAGCGGCGCCGAGCTGACGGCGCAGATGCCCGCCGGGCTGACGCCCGAGTACGCCGCGCCCGAGCAGCTGCGTGGCGAGCCGGTCAGCACGGCCACCGATGTGTTCGCGCTGGGTCGGCTGCTGTGCCTGCTGCTGACCGGCCAGCGCGAGCCGGGCTCCGGCTTGCGTGGCGACCTCGCACTCATCGTCGGCCGCGCGCTGAAGGAGCGCCCCGACGAGCGCTATGCCGGCGCCAGCGCGCTGGCCGACGACGTGCGCCGCCATCTCGAACACCGGCCCATCCTGGCGCGGCCCGACTCGCTGGCCTACCGCAGCGCCAAGTTCGCGCGTCGCTACCGGCTGCAGCTCGCCGCACTGGGCCTGGTGCTGGCCAGCCTGCTCGCCGGCATGGCGGCCACCGCCTGGCAATGGCGCGAGGCCGCACGCGAGGCCGAGCGCACGCGGCGTGTACAGAGCGTGTTGACGGAGATGTTGAGTGGCCTCAGCCCGGGCACGTCGGGCAGCGCCACGGTGCCGATGGTCGAGCTGCTGCGGCGCAGCTGGACCGAGGCCAAGCAACGCCTGGCCGGCGACGAGGCGCTGCTCGCCGAAGTGGCCCAGCCGCTGGGCGTGCTGCTGAGCCAGTCGGGTGACATGGAGCAGGCGGCCGATGCCTTGCAACTGGCCCATGCGCGATTGCAGGGCCGGGGTGACGCAGGGCGCGAGGTGGCCTTTGCGCTGGCCAATGTGCGCCGCCGCCTGGGGCAGACCGATGCGGCCGTTGCGCTGCTGGCGGCCCTGGTGCCCGCGCGACCCGAGGATGACGACGGCGTCGCCGTCACGGCGCTGGCCCACCTCGGCGAGATCGCGACCGAGGCGGGCCGGCTGGACGAGGCGAAGGGCCTGCTGGAGCGCGCAGAGCGCAGCGCGCGCGAACGTTTCGGCACCCGCCATGAACGGTATCGCCGCGTGGCCGATGCACTCGCCGGCCTGGCCCGTGCCCAGGGCCGCTGGGCCGATGCGAGGCACTGGCTGCAGGCCCTGGTCGAAGCCAGCGCCGGCGCCGGTCGCCTGATCGGCGCGCAGGCGCGCATGGCCGTCGCGACGATGGAGGTCGAGCTGGGCCACCATGCCGAGGCCGTGCCGCTGCTGCGCGCCAGCGTGCAGGAGCTGGGCGAGGTGCTGGGGCCGGCCGACCTGAACACCGTCTACACGCGCAGCTGGCTCGCCACGGCCCTGTTCCACCACGGCCTGCGGGACGCAGCGGCGCTGGAAGCCGAAGCGGCGTGGCAGGAGGCCCGCCGCGGCAGCGATGCAGAGGCCGCGGCCCTGGTCGGCCTGGTGGCCGCGCGCCAGCAATTGCGCCGCGGCGACACCGCGGCGGCACAGTCGCGCCTGAATCAATTGCTGCTGGACCTGCAGGCCGCCGGCAGCCCCGCCGCGGAACGTGCGCGCGCCCTGCTCGGCGAAGCCGCGCTGCGCCAGGGCCGGGTGGCGCAGGCCGCCGAGTTGCTGGCGGTGGCGGATGCCGCACAGCGCCAGCGCCCTCAGGACGCCGACCGCTGGCCCACCCTGGCCCTGCTCGGCCTGGCGCACGAAGCCGCCGGCCGCGGTGAAGCGGCTCGCGCGGCCTACGCCCAGGCGCTGGCGATCGGCG
Source organism: Roseateles sp. P2_H4 (assembly GCF_056403315.1). Taxonomy (NCBI): domain Bacteria; kingdom Pseudomonadati; phylum Pseudomonadota; class Betaproteobacteria; order Burkholderiales; family Sphaerotilaceae; genus Roseateles; species Roseateles sp. P2_H4. The sequence goes on from NZ_JBFUFR010000019.1 coordinate 57,548, forward strand.
AGTCGGAGCTGCCACCTGGACACCCGGACCGGGCCCGGCTGCGCGCCCTGGCTGCGCTGGGCACCGGTCATGAGGCGCCAGCCGCGCTCAGCGCCTATGCCGACGCCCTGTCGCATCGCGCCGACGCCGCGGCCGTGCGCGCCCGGTTGACGGGATTGATATCGTCCTCATCCAGCCCGGCGCCGCCGGGCCTGGCCCTGCTGGACTATTGAAGGAGGTCCACCATGAAGCGTTCCCTCTCCCTGTTCTGCGCGGCGCTGCTCGGCGTCTCGACGATCCACGCCGCCGAGGTGGCACCCTCGGCGAGCGGCAGCAAGGCGGCCAGCTCGCCGGCTGTGACGCCGGTAGCCAACCAGCCCGCCACCGGCGCCGCGCCGGTGGCGGGCGGCAACGGGGGCGGCATCAGCAGCAACGGCAGCAATCTGGGCACCCAGGTCGGGCCCAAGAAGCCCAAGTGCCCGGATCCGCTCAACACCGCTTGCCCAGCGGTGAAGGCGCCGGTCAAGGCGGCCGGCTAGCCTCTTCAGCCCTTGGTCACCACGAAGGTGACTTCGTATTTGCCGCCGTCGCCCGTGATGGTCAGCGTCTTGGTCTTGGGGCCGGCGGCCACGTCGAGCAGGTTGGCGCTGAGCGCCAACTCCTGCGTCGTGCCGACGCGGTCGTCGAAGTTGGGGAAGCCGGTGGGGATGCCGAGGGCGCCGTTGATGTCGGCCTTCAGCTTGGTCACGCGCTGGGCGCGCGTCATGCCGGCGGACGCGGCCAGGGCGCCGACGACCGCGGCCTTGACCAGCTCGCGCGCCGTGCCGGGCTTGCCGTCGTCGTGCTCCATCATGGACACGAGGATGACGGCATTGGTCGGGTTGGGGATGGCCTTGGCCGAACCCGACGGGCCCCAGGCATTGCGGCGCCAGACGATGAAGGGCATGTCGCTCGGGTTGATGCCCGGTTGCAGCGGCTGGGTGCCGTGGGTCTCGCCCGCGTCGACGTCGCTCCAGGGGCCATAGAGGGTGACCTCGGCATTGGGCAGCAGCGGGTTGCCGAGGTCGACGGCGGTGACGAGGACATAGGGCTCGTCCGCGCCGACCTCGTCGGTCTCGATCTTGCACTTGATGTTCTTCAGGGCGATGGTGACGGGCAATGCGGCCATGATGGTCTCCGGTGGTTGGAAGCGCGGCAACACGCCGCACTCCCCCTCAAGGACGCAAGCGCGGCCCGCCAGGGATCAGGCGGGGCAGGGTGAAAATTTCCGGCGACGGGTTTTCCCGATGTGGCCTGCGGCATCCCGTCCAAACGGCTGGACACTGCGCGCCATTCCCTTCCAGGAGACCCCATGTTGAAGACCACCCGCCGCGCGGTGCTGGGCGCCGTCAGCGCCGCGGCCCTCGCGCTCACCACCGGCCCGTCGATGGCTGCGCCCAAGGACGGCGCGCAAGCGGACCGCTGGCAGATCCCCGTCCACACCAAGAAGCTCGCCAATGGCCTGACCGTCATCGTGTCGCCCGACGCCAGCAGCCCCACCGTGGGCATCAGCGTCGTCTACAAGGTCGGCATGCGGCTGGAGCCGCAGAACCGCACCGGCTTCGCCCACCTGTTCGAGCACCTGATGTTCCAGGGCACGCCCAAGGCGCCCAAGGGCGTGTTCGACAAGGTCATCACCTCGGGCGGCGGCAACAACAACGGCTCGACCCGGCCCGACTTCACCAACTACATCGAGACCGCGCCGTCGTCGGCGCTGGAATCCATGCTGTGGCTGGAAGCCGACCGCATGACGATGCTGGACCTCAACCCGACGTCGCTGAAGAACCAGCAGGACGTCGTGAAGGAGGAGATCCGCGTCAACGTGCAGAACCAGCCCTATGGCGGCTTCATGTGGCTGGACATCTCCGCCCTGGCCTTCGACAAGTGGGAGAACAAGCACGACGGCTACGGCAGCTTCGTCGACCTGGAGAACGCCAACCTGGAAGATGTGCGCGCCTTCCACCGCGACTTCTACGGCCCCAACAACGCGGTGCTGTCCATTGCCGGCGACGTGACGCCGGCCCAGGGTTTTGCGCTGGCGGAGAAGTACTTCGGCAAGATCGCCGCCCGCGCCACGCCCAAGCCCACCGATTTCACCGAAGGCCTGAACACCGCCGAACGCCGCCTGACCCAGCCCGACAAGCTGGCCCAGGTGCCCGCCATCGCCGCGGCCTGGAAGCTGCCGACCCGCGGCAGCAAGGACCAGGCCCCCTTTGCGGTGCTGGGCCAATTGCTGGCCGGTGGCGATGCGTCGCGCCTCTACCAGGGCCTCGTCAAGGGCCGCGAGCTGGCGCTGAACGTCAGCTCCCTCTACGGCCTGACCGGCGTGTGGGAGTACGACGGCCCGAGCCTGTTCACCGTCTTCGCCCTCTACAAACCGAACACCACGGCAGACGCGCTGCTGGCCGGCATGGACGAGGAAATCGCCCGCGTTGTCAAGGACGGCGTGGACGACGCGACGCTGAAGAACCTGAAGACCGCGCTGCTGGCCGACTGGTACAACAACCTGGAGATGTTCCTGCTGCGTGCCGACCGCCTGGCCAAGCTGCAGGCGCTGTGGGGCGACGCGACTGTCGTCAACAAGGTGCCGGGCTGGATCGAGGGCGTGACGTCCGCCGATGTGCAGCGCGTCGCCGCCACCTACATGACCCAGGCCAACCGCTCGGTCATCGACCGCAAGCCCGCCGCCATGCTGGCCGCGCCTGCCAAGCCGGCTTCTCAACCCTGATGCGGATGCCAACGATGAACAAGACACCATCCCCCGCCTTCCGCCTCGGCCTGATCGCCGCCCTGGTGCTTTCCGGCGCAGCGCATGCCGCCACCGCCGAATTGCCCGCCGAACTGCCGGCCTTCGGCAAGGACAAGCCGCTGGCCGTCCCGAAGATCACCCAGCAGACCCTGCCCAACGGCCTGCAGGTCTGGGTCGTGCCGCGCAACGGCATCCCGCGCGTGGACTATGTGCTGGCCATGCGCGGTGCCGGCTTCGGTGCCGACGGTCCGGATGCGCCCGGCCGCGCCAAGCTGCTGGCCGGCCTGCTGTCCGAAGGCACGGCGCAGCGCAGCTCCAAGCAGATCGCCGAAGCCGCCCAGGCCATGGGCGGCTCGGTCGGCGCGTCCGCCAGCAATGACGGCATCAGCGTGATCGGCAATGCGCTGGCCTCGCATGCCGGCAGCATGGCCAGGCTGCTGGCTGAAGTGGCCCGCCAGCCGGCCTTCCCCGACGGCGAGGTGCAACTCGCCAAGACCAATGCGCTGCAAGGCCTGAAGGCCGCCAGCACGCAGCCGTCCTTCCGCGCCGCCAAGGCACTGGACGGCGCCATCTACGGCGGCCACGCCTACGGCCGCACGCAAGAGACCGAAGCCGCCATCACGGCCGTGACGGCCGAAGGCCTGCGCGCCGAGCACGCGCGGCGCTTCCGCCCCGACCGTGCCCTGCTCGTCATCACCGGCCGCATCGACTCAGGCGCGGCGCTGAAGCTGGCGCACGAGGCCTTCGGTGACTGGAAGGCCAGCGGCGACGCTGTGCCCGACCTGCCAACGCCCGCCACGACCGCGCCCGTGCAGCGCCTGCTGCTGGAACGCCCCGGCAGCGTGCAGGCCACGCTGCGCCTGGGCCGCCCCGGCATGGCCGCCAGCGGCGACGAGCAGGTCGCGCTGCGCCTGACCAGCACCATCCTGGGCAGCGGCTTCTCCAGTCGCATCAACCAGAACCTGCGCGAGGAAAAGGGCTACACCTACGGCGCGCGCGCGGGCGGCGTGTCCTGGCGCGTGGGCGGGGCCATCACCGGCGGCGCCGACGTGCGCAACGAGGTGACGGCGGCGTCGATGACCGAGTACATCAGCGAATACCGCCGCATCGGCGCCGAGGCCGTGCCCGAAGCCGAGATGGCCATGAACAAGCGCTACATGGCCGGCAGCTATCTCGTCAGCACGCAGCTGCAGGGGTCGCTGGGGCGCCAGCTGGCGAGCAACTGGCTGGTGGGCCTGCCGGCCGACTTCCTCGGCAAGTTCGTGCCGGCGCTGCAGAAGGTCTCGGCCGCCGAGGTGCAGGCCGTCGGCAAGAAGTACTTCAACCCCGACGACCAGAGCTGGGTCGTCGTCGGCGACTCGACCAAGATCGCCGAGCAGCTGAAGGCTTTTGGCGAGTTCACGACCGTCAAGCCTTAGGGTCAAGCAAGGGGGTGAAGCGGGCTGCTGACACCCCCTGTCAGCGCCCGCACCGAGCATGGCGGTCTTCATCCACAGGGAGACCGCCATGCAACCCGACTGCCTCATCCTCTACGTCAACAGCCCCGCCGAGAGCGTGCTCTTCTATCGCTCCTTGCTGGGCCGCGAACCCGTTGAGCAGAGCCCCAACTTCGCGATGTTCATGCTCAATGACAAGACCATGCTCGGCCTCTGGGCCGCCCACGACGTACAGCCCGCGGGCGCGCATCGCGGTGGCGGCGCCGAGATCGGCATCACGGTCGGCACGGACAACGAAGTGAACGCCGCTGTCGCAGCCTGGAAGGCCTCCGGCTGGCCGGTGCTGCAGACACCCACGGCCATGGATTTCGGCTTCACGGCCGTGACGGCCGACCCGGATGGGCATCGGGTGCGGGTGTTCAGGCCCACGCAGGGCTGATCGCGTCAGCGCGGCGCGGCGGGCGGCGCGACCGCAGCGCCCGTGATGCCGTGCCGTTCGAGCGCCTGGGCGACGAAGCCGGACACCTTCGCCTGCTCGACGAAATCCGCGAGTGCCCGGGCGCCTGCCTCCCTCCCCTTGGCCATGCCCATGGCCTGGTTGATGACCATGAAGCGCCCCGGCAGCAGGCGCAGCCCGGGCTTGCTCCGCGCGTCCGCTTCGAGCTGCTGCTTCACACCGGCCGCCACATCGAGCTGCCGGGCCAGGAAGTAGCTGACCACCTCGGGCGAGGTCGGCGCACGTTCTATCGTGGCGGCCTTGAGTTCGCGTGTCAGATAGAGGTCATAGGCGCTGCGCGCGCCGACGGCGACACGCGTGCCCGCGCGATCCACGTCTTCGTTGGCCTGCAGCGGCGAGTCGTTGCGCACGAGGTAGGCGCCCTCGATCTGCACATAGGCCGCCGAGTAGGCCGTGGTTGCGGCTCGCGTGGGGTCGATGGCGAAGAAGCCCACGTCCACGCGGCCGGTGGCCAGTGCATCCACCGCCTCGCCGGCTGACTTCACGACCAGCAGGTCCGCCTGCACACCGAGTTGCCGAGCCAGCTCACGCGCCATGTCGACCGACACGCCAGCAGGCTCGCCGGCAGCCGGGCCGCTGTTGGCCAGGATGGGGTTGCCCAGGTTGATGACGGCACGCAGCCGTCCGGTGGGAGCGAGTTCGGCGAGGGCTTCAGCGGAAGGTGTGGGCATGGTGGTGCAGGCAGAAAGCAGGACCAGCATCAGCACAAGCCAGGTGTTCGAAGCTGTTCTCATGGCGCCCAAGCCTACCCCGGGATGGCCATGCCCGATTCAACCGTGATCGCAGCCGAGTCAGCGCGTGCGCCGCGGCTTGCTCTGGCCGCGCAGCTGGGCACCGGCGCTGGCATTGCCGCGCGTCGCCGGCTTGTCGGCTGCGGGCTTGGCGGGCTTGACCAGGCCGGTCGAGGCAGACACCGCCACGGTCTGGTACTCGTCGGCGTAGTGCTTGCGCATGCGCACGATCTCGCGCTTGTACTTGCTGGCGAGCTGCTTCTTCTTGGCCTCGGACAGCAGGCGGCCGGCGACGTGGAAGAACTTGGATTCCTCTTCCTTCAGGTGGTGGCGCACCTTGAAGCTGAGCGTCTTCGCGGTCGCGATCCAGCCGTCCTGCTGCTTGTTGCGCACCGACAGGTCTTCAAGCAACTCGTCCACCTGATGGTGCTCATGCAGCGCGTGTCGCGAGGCGTCGAGCCCGCCGTCTTCCATCAGCAGCGGCACATAGAGGTGGCGTTCCTCGGCAGCCGCATGCGCCATCAGCTCGACCTTCAATTGCAGGAACAGCAACTGGCGCGCCGCCATGTCGCCGCGCGAGGCGGTGAGCTTGCGGCACAGGTCGCGTTGCAGGTCGTGGCTTTCGCGGATGGCGTCGAAGATCATTGCGTCGTCTCCAGGCTCAATGCGGCACCAACCATTGTTGGGACGACCCGCCCCGACGCTTGTAAGACTCGGCCGCAGGTTCCTGACAGCCGCTATCAGGTTGCCCAGGTGGCCGCCTCTGCTAGGCTCGCGCCCCGCTGAAAAACGGTCGGAGGGCAAGTTGAGCACCATCGAAACATGGCGCTGCAGCGCTGGCGCGATCCTGGCCGCCTGCGCCGTCGGCCTGCTGGCCCCGGCACAGGCCGCCACCCGTGACCTCGTGGAAGGGCGCTGGATGACCGACGCCAAGGGCTGCAAGCTTGAAGGCCAGCCGGAGCTGCCTCACGCCTCGGTCCGCTGGAGCGGCTCCTGCCGCGAAGGCCATGCCGACGGCCAGGGCGAGATGCAGCTTCTTGCCAACGGCGAGCTGGTCCTGTTCTACAAAGGGGGCATGAGTGCCGGCCGCTTCTCGGGCCCGGGTGTGCTGCAGGTGCAGTACCAAAACCGCTACGAGGGCAACTTCGTCGACGGACTGATGCAGGGGCTGGGGAAAGTCACCCATGCCGACGGCACGACAGGCACCGGCACCTTCGTCAGCGAAAAACTCAGCGGCGCCTGCATCCTGAGCTGGGTCAACGGCGACCGCTACGAGGGCCAGTGCCGGGACGGCACACCAAGCCGGTCGGGACGGATCCAGTTTGCCAATGGCGATGCCTACGATGGCGCCATCGCCAACGGACAGGCGTCCGGCCGGGGTCGCTATGCCTGGGCCGGTGGTGATGTTTACGAAGGCGGCGTCCTCGCCGCCGTATTGTCGGGCGACGGCAGCTACCGGTTTGCAGACGGCGGCCACTACACCGGCAAGTTCCGCAATGGCGTGCCCTGGGGGCAAGGCCGGATCCAGCGGGCCGACGGCCTGGCCTTCGAAGGCGAATTCGCCGCCGGCAAGCCCGCCACGCCGGGCGGTCTGGTCATGGGAGGTAGCGCGCCGACGCCGAGCGCGACGGCACTTCGCGAGCAGTGGCAGCAACTGCGCTATGAAAAGCCGCTGCGTCTCAAGCCCTCTTGGAAGCTCCCGACGGCCGAGTCACTGTGTCCCGTGAGACCCGCGCCCCTGGCGCCCCTCGCGAAGTGGGCCGGACGGCTCGAGTTTCGCGCCGTTATCGTCGTGCAGCAGGGCCAGGCCTCGACCACGCAGGTCAAGGCCATCAACCCCTCGGCCGACGGGAACATCACCCAGCAGATGATCGCCAGCATCGAGAAGGCATTGCGCTCCTATCAATGCACGGGCGATGGCGTGTTCGAGCAGTTCTTCGAGTTCGCGTCGGACCGCTGACCCTCAGCCCTCGGCCTGCTGCGACCGGCCGGCGCCGAACCGCCGTGCCGCATCGTAAGGAAACACATCGTGCACATGCCCCGCCAGGATGCGTTCCTTGTGCCCCTGCCAGAAGCCCGCGTCCAGCAGGTCGGCGTGATGGCGCATGAAGCACTCGCGCACGCGAGGGTTGCCGAGCAGGAAGGGCGCAAAGGTCTCGGGGAAGACGTCGCGCGGCGCGACGGCCCACCAGACTTCGCCTGACATCTCTTCCTCCTCATTGCGCGGCTCGGGCACGCGGCGGAAATTGCAGTCGCTCAGGTATTCGATCTCGTCGTAGTCGTAGAACACCACCTTGCCGTGGCGGGTCACGCCGAAGTTCTTCCACAGCATGTCGCCGGGGAAGATGTTGGCGGCCACCAGGTCCTTGATCGCGTTGCCGTACTCGATGACGACGCGCTCCACCTGTTCGGGCGTCGCGTCCTGCAGGTAGATGTTGAGCGGCACCATGCGGCGCTCGATGTAGACATGCTTGATGACGAGGTCGTCGCCGTTCTCTTCAATGAGGCTGGGGCAGAAGTGCTTCAGCTCATTGAGGAGCTCGTCCTCGAAGCGATGCCGTGGGAAGGCCACGCGGGTGTACTCCAGCGTGTCGGCCATGCGGCCGACGCGGTCGTGGCTTTTGACGAGCAGGTATTTGCTCTGGATCAGCTCGCGCGTGGTGTCCTTCTGTGGCGGGTAGAAGTCCTTGATGACCTTGAAGACGAAGGGCCAGCTCGGCAGGTCGAACACCCCCATGACCATGCCCTTGATACCGGGCGCGATGCGGAACTTGTCCGATGAATGGCGCAGGTGATAGAGGAAGTCGCGGTAGAAGAGGTTCTTGCCCTGCTTCTGCAGGCCCAACGCCGAATAGATCTCGGAGCGCGGCTTGCGCGGCATCATGGAGCGCAGGAATTGCACGTAGGCACTCGGCACTTCCATGTCGACGAGAAAGTAGGCGCGGGCGAAGCTGAACAGCGCGAGCAGGTCGTCTTCACCGAACAGGGCCGCGTCGATGAAGAAGCGGCCGGAATTTGTTGGCCCCGAGACGCCTCCGGCGTCGCCCCCCGAGGGGTGTGCAGGCGGCTTGGGGCGGCCCGGCGCCGCCCCTTCGCCGCGCAGGATGGGCAGGGCGAAAGGCGTCTCGGTAAAGCCGTTGATGATCTTGCCGACGACATAGGCGCCCTTGTTCCGGTAGAACAGGCTGGACAGCACCTGCAGCTGGAAGTTGGCGCGCCGGCGGAAGTCGCCGAGGCGCTCCAGCACAGCGGCCAGCACGCGGTCGACGTCGCGGTCAAGGTCGACGAAATCGCCATTCAGCTGGAAGTTGGTGATGACGCGCTTCAGCGTCTCGTGCAGCTTGTCGGCTGCCGGGTAGTAGGCCCGGTAGGTGGGCAGTGCGGCAGGCTCGTCGTTCTCGATGTACTCGGTCGAGATGGCCGGGCGCATGAAGATGAAGTCGTTGTGGAAGTAGGTGTGGTGCAGGATGCGCGTGCACACCGAGTTGAAGAAGGTCTCGGCCAGCTCGGGCTGGCGATGGTCCGTCAACAGCCCGATGAAGTGCAGCTTGACCTGCTGCCAGACCTCCATCGGCAGCGTCGAGGCCGCGAAGCGCTGCTCCAGCAACTCGGTGGCTTCGGCGACGCGGGCGTCGTAGAACTCGATGCGCAGCGCCTGGGCGCGCTGCTGGCCCCGCCAGTCGCCGCGCTCGAAGCGGGCCTTGGCCTCGGCCGAGGTGGCGCGGAAGAGCTGGTAGTGCTTGTCGAAGCCGCCGAGCAGGGCCTGGGCGATGTCGAAGGCACGCGTGTCCGTGAGTTGAGTCGGGAACATGCGTCCCGACTCTATCGGGCGATGCTCAGCCCGCTGTGGCGTAGCGCGCCTTGACGCGCGCCAGCGCGCGACGGTAGGCGGGCTCGACATCCTCGGCCTTGGCGGCCGTGAGCTGCAGATCCTCCAGCAGGCCGTTGTGCAGGCCGTAGACCCAGCCGTGCACGACGACCTCCTGGCCGCGCTGCCAGGCGTCCTGCACCACCGTGGTCTGGCAGGCGTTACGGGCCTGCTCCAGCACGTTCAGCTCGCAAAGCGCATCGACGCGGCGGGCCTCGGGCAGGCTGTCGAGCCAGGCCTGATGGTCATTGCGCACGTCCTGCACATGGCGAATCCAGTTGTCGGCCAGGCCGACGCGGATGTCGTAGAGGGCCGCGCGCACGCCGCCGCAATTGCTGTGGCCGACGACGATGACGTGGCGCACCTTGAGCTGGTCCACCGCGAACTGCATGACGGACAGGCAGTTCAGGTCGGAGTGCACGACGACGTTGGCGACGTTGCGGTGCACGAACAGTTCGCCCGGCAGCAGGTCGACCAACTCGTTGGCCGGCACGCGGCTGTCGGCGCAGCCTATCCACAGGTATTGCGGTGTCTGCTGCTTGAGCAGGCTGGAGAAGAAGCCTGGCTCGCGGGCCTCGGTGTCGGCGGCCCAGCGCTTGTTGTTGTCGAGCAGGTCCTGCAGTTCGTGGTTGGTCGTCGTCATACCGGCATTGTCGCAATGGCGAGTTACATCGTCTCCGCAAACAGCTCGCGGCCAATCAGCATGCGGCGGATCTCCGAGGTGCCCGCGCCGATTTCGTAGAGCTTCGCGTCACGCCAGAGGCGGCCCAGCGGGTACTCGTTGATATAGCCGTTGCCGCCGAAGATCTGCACGCCCTCGCCGGCCATCCAGGTGGCCTTCTCGGCCGTCCACAGGATGACCGAGGCGCAGTCCTTCCGCACCTGGCGCACATGCTCGGCGCCCAGCATGTCGAGATTCTTGGCCACCGTGTAGGCAAAGCTGCGCGCGGCCTGCAGCACGGTGTACATGTCGGCGACCTTGCCCTGGATGAGCTGGAACTCGCCGATGCTCTGGCCGAACTGCTTGCGGTCGTGGATATAGGGCACGACGTTGTCCATGACGCTCTGCATGATGCCCAGCGGCCCGCCCGTCAGCACGGCACGCTCGTAGTCCAGGCCCGACATCAGCACCTTGGCGCCACCGTTCACCGCGCCCAGCACGTTCTCGGCCGGCACTTCAACGTCCTGGAACACCAGCTCGCCGGTGTGYGAGCCGCGCATGCCGAGCTTGTCGAGCTTCTGCGCGATGCTGAAGCCCTTCATGCCCTTCTCGATGAGGAAGGCCGTCACGCCGCGCGCGCCCAGTTCGGGCTCGGTCTTGGCATAGACGACCAGCGTGTCGGCATCGGGGCCGTTGGTGATCCACATCTTGCTGCCGTTGAGCAGATAGACGCCGCCCTTGTCCTCAGCCTTGAGCTTCATGCTCAGCACGTCGGAACCCGCGCCCGGTTCGCTCATCGCCAGCGCGCCGACATGCTCGCCGCTGATCAGCTTGGGCAGGTACTTCTTGCGCTGGGCGTCGTTGCCGTTGCGCTTGATCTGGTTCACGCACAGATTGCTGTGCGCGCCGTAGGAGAGGCCCACCGAGGCGCTGGCACGGCTGATCTCTTCCATCGCCACCATGTGGGCGAGGTAGCCCATGTTGGCGCCGCCGTACTCCTCCGGCACGGTGATGCCGAGCACGCCCAGGTCGCCCATCTTGCGCCACAGGTCCATCGGGAACTGGTCGCTGCGGTCGATCTCGGCCGCGCGGGGAGCAATCTCCTCGTCGGCGAAGGCGCGCACCGCGTCGCGCAGCGCATCGATGTCTTCGCCGAGTTGGAAGTTCAGGCCGGGCAGATTCATGGTCAGGTCTCCTGTCAGCCCGGCTTCAAGGCGGCCGAGCCCTCTTGATTGACGTAAACGTCAACTGTAGCAAGCGCGGCTTTCACGCCGTCGGCGGCAGCAGCTTGCGCACCAGCGGGTGGCTGATCTTCTTGTCGGTGCCCACGGCGTAGAACTGCTCGGCCAGCCCTTCAGCCAGGCCGACGTTGACGACGCCGTAGCGGCCCGTCAGCGCATCGTCCACGGCAGTCGCGGCCGGGAAGACGCCCAGGCCCTCGCTGCCGAAGGTGGCCAGCAGCGCACTGTCCTCGAATTCGCCAGCGACGCGCACGCGCAGGCCCTCCTCGTTCAACCACTGGTCCAGGCGCGGCCGCAGCGCGGCATGCGAGGTCGGCAGCAACAGCGGCACGTCGGCCAGAGAACGTGGAAAGTCGCGTGCCGCGGCCTCGGCCCAGCGCGGATGGGCGTACCAGGCGATGGGTGAGCTGCCCAGGGAATGGCTGTAGACCCGCAGATTCGGGTTGGGCGGCGCCGGCCGGTCGGCCAGCACGACGTCCAGCCGGTGCAGGGCCAGGTCGCCCAGCAGATCGTCGAACTCGTCCTCGTGGCAAAGCAGGCGCAATTGCGGCGTGTCCAGGATGGGTGCAAGCAGGCGATGGGCGACGAGCTTGGGCAGGCCGTCGGAGATGCCGACGGCCAGGCGCACGGTCGGCACGTCGATGGCCTCCCGCACGCGTTCGGCCAGGGTCTCGCCGAGCGAGAAGATCTGGTCCGCCACATCCAGCGCCGCGCGCCCGGCCTCGGTCAGCGTGAGCCCCCGGCCCGCGGGCTTGAGCAGGGCCGCGCCCAGGTCCTGCTCCAGCTCGCGCACCTGCGTGGAGACGGTCTGCACCGACAGGCCCAGCTTCTCGGCCGCCCGCGTCAGGCCGCCCTCCTTGGCAACGGCCCAGAAATAGTAGAGATGGCGATAGCTGTAGTTCAGGCTCATGGCAATTCAGCAAGTTATTCCGAAGCAATGTTTCGCGATTCTCTGCTTTTATTTGATGTCTTGGCTATCTACCCTGCGCGTGTTCTTTCTTTCAACCGGAGGTCTGCCATGCAAACCCGCCCCACTGCCCTTGCCGTGCCCTTTGGCACTGCCGTCGACCGCGGCACCGCCCACCGGGTGCTGCGCAACACTTATGCCCTGCTGTCGATGACGCTGCTGTTCAGCGCCGCCGTCGCTGCGGCCGCGGTCGCCTTCAATCTGCCGGCGCCCGGGCTGATCCTGACGCTGGTCGCCTACTTCGGCCTGCTGTTCGGCATCCACAAGCTGAAGAACCGCGGCGCCGCCGTCGGCCTCGTCTTCGCGCTGACCGGCTTCATGGGCTGGACGCTCGGCCCCCTGCTGACCCGCACGCTGGCCCTGCCGGCTGGCGGCCAGACCGTCATGCTGGCCCTGGGCGCAACGGGCGCCGTCTTCCTGGCCCTGTCGGCGTATGCGACGACGACCAAGCGCGACCTGTCTTGGATGGGCGGTTTCCTGTTCGCCGGCATGGTCGTCGCCGTGCTCGCAGGCTTGGCGGCGATCTTCTTCCAGATCCCGGCACTGGCGCTGACGGTCTCGGCCGTCGTCGCCCTGCTGTCGGCCGGCCTGATCCTGTTCGAGACGAAGCAGATCGTGGACGGCGGCGAGACGAATTACGTGCTCGCCACCGTCAGCCTCTTCGTGTCCATCTTCAATCTGTTTACGAGCCTGCTGCACCTGTTCGGCTACGGCAGTTCCGACGACTGAGCCTGCCCGCACCCGCGGGATCGCCCCGGCGCAGCGACACCGCCCGGGCTTTAGCATCCCCGCCACCACCAAAGTGGCGGGGAGGCCTTTTTGACATCAGATCCGGGCATCACGGAGGCGCTGGCCGTGGCCTTGTCCAGGCTCGGCCTGACCGTGGACGCCGATGCGCGCGCGGTGCGCCAGGCCTACGCCCGCGAGCTCAAGCAGATCGACCAGGCCAGCGACATCCAGGGCTTCCAGTCCCTGCGCGAGGCCTACGCGCTGGCGCTGGACGCGGTGCAACGCGGCCGTGGCGAAGCCGCACCGACCGCGGCCCTGCCGTCGATCGCGCCGCTCGACAAGATCGACAGCCCCGCGCCAGCCACGGCGTCCTTCGACGACCTCGCCTCTGGGCTGGGCACCATCGCCAGCACCGAGGCCGCCGCCGCCCTGCTGCGGCAGGCGCAGCAAAACCTGCCCAGCCTTGAAGCCGGCATGCTGCTGGAGCGGCGTGTCGTGGAACTGCTCGGCAGCGGCTGGCAGCCCGGCCACGAATTCCTGCTCGACGCGGCCTGCGACAACTTCAACTGGACGCAGGACCTTCAGCACCTGCGCAGCTTCGGCCCCGCCGGCGAACTGCTGCAGGAGGCCCTCATCGAGAGGCAGGTCCTGCTGGATCAACCGGACGGCGTGCTGCGCCGCCAGCTCAAGCTCGCGCACCGGCTGCGCGACGCCACGCCGCCATCGCCCACCCTGCTGAGGGATGAGCAGCTGATGGTGCGCATCCTCATCAGGCGCTTTCCGCACTGGCTGGGCATGGTCACGTCGATGGCCCACATCGAGCAATGGCTGGGCGGACCGGAGGCCGTGCAGGCCGCCCTGGCCATGCCCGACCCCAGCCAGGCCGCGGAATCAGCGAGCCGGGGGTTTTCGGTCTCCCAGGCCATCCTGCTGATGCTGTGGCTGGGCTGGATGCTCTGGCGTTACTACGGCTGAAGCTCAGTCCCTGAGCAGCCAGCGGTACAGCCCGATGCCGATGCCTGCAAACGCCAGCAGGCCCAGCACCTGGCCCGCCGTCGCAAAGCTGTCGCCCACCAACGCCAGTGGCGCGCCGTTGCCCGAGAACACGACGATGGCCGCGAGGATGACGCCCAGCAGGCTCTCGCCGACGATGAGGCCGGAGGCCAGCAGCACGCCGAGTTGCTTGGTGGCCTCGGGGTCGCGCTTGTAGGAAGCGCGGCGGTCGAACCACCAGCCGGCCACGGCGCCGATGACGATCATCAGCGTGCTGTTCATCGGCAGATAGATGCCCAGGCCGACGGCCAGCGGCGCGAGGTGGGCCTTGCCGCCCGAGGCACGCTTCATGACCTCGTCGACGACGATGCAGGCCACCCCGATCAACGCACCAATGCTGATGAGGTTCCAGTTCAGGTCACCCTGGATGACGCCCTTGGCCAGCGCCGAGATCAGCGCAGCCTGGGGCGCAGCGAGCGCCTTCTTGGCGTCGACGCCCGGCGCACCGGCAAAGCCATAGGCCTGGTTCAACAGGTCCAGCACCGGCGGGATGACGACGGCGCCGGCCAGCACGCCGATGATCAGGGCCACCTGCTGGCGCCAGGGCGTGGCGTCCACCAGTTGGCCGGTCTTCAGGTCCTGCAGGTTGTCGTTGGAGATGGTCGCCACGGCGAAGACGACGGCGGTGACGAACAGCGCGAAGGCCACCAGGGCCTGGCCCGTGGAGGCCGGCAGCATGGGCTTGACGACCAGGGCCAGCAGCAGCGACACGCCGATGACGACGAGGATGCCGACGCCCGACAGCGGGCTGTTGGACGAACCAATCAGGCCGGCCATATAGCCGCACACCGCGGCGACGAAGAAGCTCATCAGCACGACATAGACGACGCCACCAACGACGAGCAGGCCGAGCTGGTCACCCAGGCCTGCGGACGTGGCGAAGCTGGACAGCATGAAGCCGATGGGCAGCATGCAGGCCAGCGTGATCAGGCCGACGGTGCCGATGGGGATGTCCTGCTCGTTGCGCGGCAGCGTGTCGGCCTTGCCGGCCTTGCGCACACGCGCCGACATCGCCGCCGAATGCAGGCCCGCGACGACGGGCTTGGCCAGCTTGACCAACGTCCAGATGGCGGCCACGGCGATGCAGCCGGCGCCGATGAAGCGCACCTTCTTGCTCCAGGCGAACAGCGCGACCGCCTCTGCGGCGCCGTCGACACCGGACGTCAGGTAGGGCACACCGCCCAGCCAGGCGATGCAGGCGCCGACCAGGATGGCAATGCCCACCCACAGGCCGACGAGATGGCCCACGGCCAGCAGCGCGAAGCTGAAGTTCAGGTCATAACCCGTCGTACCGCTCTTCTCGCCACCGGGCAGGCGGAAGTACTGGGCCAGGTTGGCCGCGAAGAGCTGGGTCGCGACGACGATGCTGAAGCCGGCCGACACGACGGTGCCGGCCACGATGGCGGCCAGGCCTTGGCGGTTGGCTTCGCCACTGTCGGCGGCATGGCCGACCTTGAGCACCTCGGCGCAGGCCACGCCTTCCGGATAGGGCAGCGGCGAGTTGGTGACCAGCGCCCGGCGCAGCGGGATGGAATACATGACGCCCAGCACGCCACCCAGGGCGCACAGCGTCATCGACATCCAGTACGGGAAGCCCGTCCACCAGCCGATCATGACCAGGCCGGGCAGCACGAAGATGATGGAGGACAGCGTGCCGGCCGACGAGGCAATCGTCTGCACGATATTGGTCTCGCCGATGGAGTTGCCCGCCGCCCGGCGCAGCAGGGCCATGGAGATGACGGCGGCCGGGATGGAGGTCGCAAACGTCAGGCCGGCCTTGAGGCCGAAATAGACGTTGGCGGCCGTGAAGACCAGGGTGATGAGGATGCCCAGGACGATGCCGCGGGCGGTCAGTTCGGTCCCGAGCGGCGTGGGCGTGGCGTTGGTGGTCACGGGAATGGCGGGGAGTTTTCGATGGGGGCGCATCTTCGGCCCATTCCCCGCGCACCGATTGCGGGCATTCCCGTGTCGGAGGGTGAGAGTAAGTCCGGCGCGGCCGAGCAAGTCGCCCAAGGCGCGCCAATCTAGGCGCAAAGCGCAGCCGTAGCTGGGACTACGGCGAGCATTTGCAACGACGAGTGGCGTGGCTTGGGAGGCTTGAGCGGGCGTGCAGGGCTTGCTCTCACCCTCCTAAACCGTCATGGCGCCGTTGACCGCCAGCAGCACCGAATAGACCGAACTCGTCGCACAGATGAAGAGCCGGTTGCGCTTGGGGCCGCCGAAGACGAGGTTGGACACGCGCTCGGGCATGCGGATGCGGCCGATCAGCGTGCCGTCCGCCTCGTGGCAGTGGATGGCGCGGCCAGCGCTGGTCCAGATGCGGCTGGCGGTGTCGCAGCGAAAGCCGTCGTAGAAGCCGGTGTCGCAGGTGATGAACACTTCACCGCCGCTCAAGGCGCCGTCGGCGTCCACGGCGAAGCGGCGCATCGTGCCGACGTCCAGGCCGGTGTCGGCGACATAGAGCCAGCGCTCGTCGGGCGAGAACGCCAGGCCGTTGGGGTGGGTCATCATGTCGACCACCACACGCAGCTCGCCGCGCTCAGGATCCAGGCGGTAGACGTAGCAACCGGCCTGCTCCTGCGGCGACCGCACGCCTTCGTAGTCGTCCACGATGCCATAGGGCGGGTCGGTGAACCAGATGCTGCCGTCGGACTTCACGACCACGTCGTTGGGGCTGTTGAGCCGCTTGCCCTCGTGATGCGAGGCCAGCACGGTCAGCGAGCCATCGTGCTCGGTGCGCACGACGCGCCGGCCGCCGTGCTCGCAGCTGACGAGGCGGCCCTCGCGGTCCAGCGTGTGGCCGTTGGTATAGCCCGAGGGCTTGCGGAACTCGGCGACGTGGCCGGACACCTCGCACCAACTCAGCATGCGCTCATTGGGGATGTCGCTCCACAGCAGCCGGCGCTGGGCGGGGAGGTAGACCGGCCCCTCGGTCCAGCGGCAGCCGCTGGCCAGGCGCTCCAGCCGGGCGCTCTTGCGGAAACAGTCCTCGAAGCGCGCGTCCAGCACTTCGAACTCGGTGGGCTCGCTGGCAATCTCGAAACTCATCTCTGTCGTCCTTTCGTTGGAAAGACGACATCGTCTGGCGAGGGGCCTGCCGCCCGGCGGCGTTGCAAGGCGGGCGAACGCCGCTGCGCGGCGAATTCAGTCCGTCAATGGAAGCCCGGCGTCGGCCTTGCACTCGTCCAGCACAAAGACCGAGCGGAATTTGCGGATGTTGGCGTCGTCGAAGAACAGCTCGCGCGTCAGCGCCTCGAACTCGGCCACGTCGCGGCAGCGGATGAGCAGCAGGAAATCGCTGTCGCCCGCCACATAGAAGCATTGCTGCACGCGGGGCTCGGCGGCCATGCGGCGCTTGAAGCCGTCGATGACGGCCTTGCGGCTGGCCTCGCGCAGCTCCACCTCCACCCACACGGACAGGCCGTAACCCAGGGCCGGCGCATCCAGCACCAGGCGCTCGCCGCGGATGACGCTTGCCTCACGCAGCCGGCGGATGCGCCGCTGCACGGCCGTGACCGACAGGCCGATGGCGGTGGCGATACGCTCGGCAGGCTGGCGCGGGTCGTCCTGCAGGCGGGCGAGGATCTGGCGGTCGAATTTGTCCAGGTCGGTTGAGGAGTCCGTCATGGCCGAGCACCATACCCGGACGCTCAATTGACGTTAACGTCAATTGGCGACCTAGAATCCGGCCCGAGCAAGGAGACAGCCATGACCGACCTCTCTAGCGACTACAAAGCGCTGGCCGAGTACCGCCCGACCCACAAGGTCCGTTTCGTCACCGCCGCCAGCCTGTTTGACGGGCATGACGCCGCCATCAACATCATGCGGCGCATCCTGCAGGGCATGGGCACCGAGGTCATCCACCTCGGGCACAACCGCTCGGTGGACGAAGTCGTCACCGCGGCGCTGCAGGAGGATGCCCAGGGCATCGCCATCTCCTCCTACCAGGGCGGCCATGTCGAGTACTTCAAGTACATGGTGCAGTTGCTGAAGGAGCGCGGCGGCGAGCACATCCAGGTGTTCGGCGGCGGCGGCGGCGTCATCGTGCCGGCCGAGATCCGCGAGCTGGCCGAGCATGGCGTGCGCATCTTCAGCCCCGAGGACGGCCAGCGCATGGGCCTGCAAGGGATGATCGGTGAGATGGTCATGAAGGCCGACCAGGACTTCAGCGTCTATGCGCCGCAGAACCTGTCGGCCATCACCGGGCACTCGGAAGCCGCCTGGCGCTCCCTCGCGCAGTTGCTGACCGCGCTGGAGAACGGCAAGGCCGACGCGGCCATTGTTGACGCGCTGCGAGACCAGGCCAAGCACATCAAGACGCCCGTGCTCGGCATCACCGGCACCGGCGGCGCCGGCAAGTCCAGCCTGACCGATGAGCTGATCCGTCGCCTGCGCCTGGACCAGGGCGACGCGCTGCGCGTGGCCCTCATCTCCATCGACCCGTCGCGCCGCAAGAGCGGCGGCGCCCTGCTGGGCGACCGCATCCGCATGAACGCCATCTCGCCCTGGGGCGGTGGTGCGCGCGTCTTCATGCGCTCGCTGGCCACGCGCGACTTCGGCAGCGAGATCTCCCCCGCCCTGCCCGACGTCATCGCTGCCGCCAAGGTCGCGGGCTTCGACCTCGTCATCGTCGAGACGAGCGGCATCGGCCAGGGCGACGCGGCCATCGTGCCGCTCGTGAACGTGCCCATGTACGTCATGACGCCCGAGTTCGGCGCCGCCAGCCAGCTCGAGAAGATCGACATGCTGGACTTCGCCGAGTTCGTCGCCATCAACAAGTTCGATCGCAAGGGTTCGCTCGACGCGCTTCGCGATGTCAGCAAGCAGGTGCAGCGCAACCGCGAGGCCTTCACGGTCATGCCGGATACGATGCCGGTGTTCGGCACCATGGCCAGCCGCTTCAACGACGACGGCGTGACGGCCCTCTACCAGGCGCTCAAGGTGCGACTGGCCGACCTGGGCATCCCCTTCAGCGAAGGCCGCCTGCCGCGCGTCGACACCCGCCACAGCACCCACCAGACCCCCATCGTGCCGGCCGCCCGCGTGCGCTACCTGGCCGACATCAGCGACACGGTGCGCGCCTACAAGGGCCGCGCGCGCAAGCAGGCCGCGCTGGCCCGCGAGATCCAGCAGCTGGAAGCCAGTCGCGCGATGCTGGAAGCCGCCAACCCCGACAAGAACGGCGCCCGCACCGCGCTGGGCGACCTGGCCGAGCAGCGCAAGGCCAGGCTCGACGGCGACGCGCGCCAGCTGCTGCAGCAGTGGCCCGACATGGTCAAGGCCTACGCCGGCGACGAGTACGTCGTGAAGATCCGCGACAAGGAGATCCGCACGGCCCTGGTCACGCAAAGCCTGTCCGGCACCAAGATCCGCAAGGTCGTGCTGCCGGGCTACGAGTGCCACGGCGAGCTGCTGAAGTGGCTGATGCTGGAGAACGTGCCCGGCAGCTTCCCGTATGCGGCCGGCGTGTTCGCCTTCAAGCGCGAAGGCGAGGACCCGACGCGCATGTTCGCCGGCGAAGGCGACGCCTTCCGCACCAACCGCCGCTTCAAGCTGGTGTCCGAGGGCATGCCCGCCAAGCGCCTGTCCACGGCCTTCGACTCGGTGACGCTGTACGGCGCCGATCCCGCGCCGCGGCCCGACATCTACGGCAAGGTCGGCAACTCCGGCGTCAGCATCGCGACGCTGGACGACATGAAGGTGCTGTACGACGGTTTCGACCTGTGCAGCCCGACCACCAGCGTGTCCATGACCATCAACGGCCCCGCGCCGTCCATCCTGGCCATGTTCATGAACACGGCCATCGACCAGAACCTCGCCAAGTTCAAGGCCGACAACGGCCGCGAGCCGACGGCCGACGAGGCCGCCAAGATCAAGGACTGGGTGCTGGCCAATGTGCGCGGCACCGTGCAGGCCGACATCCTGAAGGAAGACCAGGGCCAGAACACCTGCATCTTCTCGACCGAGTTCTCGCTCAAGGTCATGGGTGACATCGCCGAGTACTTCGTGCACCACAACGTGCGCAATTTCTACTCGGTGTCGATCTCGGGGTATCACATTGCTGAAGCGGGTGCGAACCCGATCAGCCAGCTGGCGCTGACGCTGTCCAACGGCTTCACGTTTGTCGAGGCGTATCTCGCGCGCGGCATGCACATCGACGACTTCGCGCCCAACCTGTCGTTCTTCTTCAGCAACGGCATGGACCCGGAGTACACGGTGCTGGGCCGCGTCGCGCGCCGCATCTGGGCCATCGCCATGCGTGATCGCTACGGCGCCAACGAGCGCTCGCAGAAGCTGAAGTACCACGTGCAGACGTCGGGCCGCAGCTTGCACGCGCAGGAGATCGCCTTCAACGACATCCGCACCACGCTGCAGGCGCTGATCGCCGTCTACGACAACTGCAACTCGCTGCACACCAACGCCTACGACGAGGCGATCACGACGCCCACTGACGAGAGCGTGCGCCGCGCGATGGCCATCCAGCTCGTCATCAACCGCGAGTGGGGCCTGGCCAAGAACGAGAACCCGTCGCAGGGCGCCTTCATCATCGACGAGCTGACCGAGCTGGTCGAAGAGGCCGTGCTGCGCGAGTTCGAGCGCATCAGCGAACGCGGCGGCGTGCTCGGCGCGATGGAGACGGGCTACCAGCGTGGCCGCATCCAGGAAGAGTCGATGCACTACGAGATGCTCAAGCACACCGGCGAGTACCCCATCATCGGCGTCAACACCTTCCGCAACCCCAATGGCGAGACGGTGCCGGAGCACATCGAGCTGGCGCGCTCGACGGACGAGGAGAAGCAGTCGCAGCTGACCCGCCTGGCAGAGTTCCAGGACCGCCACGCGGCCGAGTCGCCGGCGATGCTGGCGAGATTGCAGCAGGCCGTCATCGAGAACCGGAACGTGTTCGACGTGCTGATGGAGGCCGTGCGCGTGTGCTCGCTGGGCCAGATCACCGGCGCGCTGTTCGAGGTGGGCGGGCAGTACCGGCGCAGCATGTGAGCGCCCGCTGCCGCTTCACAAAAGCACACGAGGCTTGCTGAAAGCCGTCGCTACACTCCATTGGACCGACGAGATAACGCCACAAATAGGCGGTCTATTTCGTCTGTCCATGGAGAAACGATGCGAGTGAAGTTTTTCAGTCTCTTGCTGCTTGCCGCGCTGTCGGGCTGTGGCGGCGGCGGAAGTGGTGGCAGTCCGGGCGTGCCCACGCCGCCGGTCGAGCCGGCATCGCTGTCGGTCGTCAGCATGTCGCCGGCCTCGTCGAGCACCAGTGTCAACCCGGACAGTGGCGCGCTGACCGTCACGCTGCGGGCCCACGGCTACAGCAACCCGCGCTCCGGCTACAAGCTGACCTGCGGCCCTGACACCATCTCGCCCGACCCCAACGTCAACCCCGACCAGTGGAACGCCAGCACGGAACAGTTGGTCGTCAGCGCGCCCTACAACGACCTGCCGGGCAACTCTAACTGCGAAATGAGCGGCACGCTCGCGGTGGACACGCCCCCCGGCGCAGCGCCCAATACCCTGAGCTGGTCCCTGAAGTTCACCACCGCGACGGTGCCGCCCCTGCGCTACGGGCCTACGGTCGTGGGCATTCTGGGCGGCCGCATGTTTGCCCTCACGATCGCGAAGCCCTATGTCGTGCGCGTCGACACCCTGCCACCGCCCTTGACCACGCGAGGTGCTCCGGCCCCTTGGCTCGTGGGCACGGCGCTGACACCGACGGGCCACGTGCCGACCGTATATGGGGTCTCCGGTGCATCCGGGACGACCGGGATTCCATACCGCTTCAATCCGGTCACGGCCAAGACCACAGCCACGCTGGAGGTCGACCCGTTTCCTGGAAACCACACCTCCATCTCGGTCGCCACCTTGGGTTCAAGTTGGATGGATGGCCTCGGTGGCATCGGTCCGGCGCCCACGGCTACCGCGAAGTATTGGACGACCGACGGCAGCGGGGGCTGGTTCTATGTCGAAACCAGCGACGCCAAGACCCTGTTGCATCGCGATGCGACAGGTGCCGTCGAGACGGTGGCCAGCGACCCGACCCTGGGATTCAGCGTGCTCCGCACGCTGTCGAACTGAGGCCTAGAGTCCCCGGCAGCGTTGCTCGAAGGCGGCCGACAGCCGCTCCAGATCGGCCCGCTCGCCGGCATTCATCTCGGCCTCGCGCAGGCGGCGGGCGCGCAGGTTGTTGCGCAGCTCCACGCATTGGGTGAACTCGCGCTGCTGCCGCGCCTTGGCCTCGGCCAGCGCACGGCGCTCCTGCAGCGACTGCGTGCGCGCGTCCTCCAGCAGCTGATTGACCTTTTCGTTGGCGTCCTGCTCTTCCGCATAGCAATCGCGCTGGTAGCGAAAGTCGAGCTGCTGGCGCGTCGCCTCGTCGGTGCTGCCGTCGTTGCCGGCCTGGTTCAACTGTTCACGCAGGCGCAGGCAGCGCGGGCTCATGAACTGGCTGGCCTCAGGCGCCTTGGGGCCGCTGCGGGCAATCTGCGTCGACTCGGCCTCGGGGCAGGGGCGGTCGCTGAAGGCCGTGGTGCCGTCGGGCTTGCGGCATTTGTAGACGCCCGCACCGTCGGCACGCGCCGTACCCGTCAGTGCCAGCAGGGCCAGCACGGCCCAGGCCAGGCGGGCCAGGGTCACAGCCTCTGTTCCCGCTCGCTGCCGTAGCCGTAGCGGCGCTTGTTGCGGGACTTCTCGAGATACTCGCGCGCCGTCAGGCCGTCGGCGTTGCGTGTCGCCTTCAGGGAGCCGGCGGCCAGCAGCGTGTCGATGATCGGGTCGGAGCTGCCGACCGCGGCCAGGTGCAGCGGCGTATTGCCCTGGCGGTCCTGGGCGAAGACCGAGGCCTGCAGGCGGATCAGCTCCGCCACCGCATCGTGGCGCCCCTCCTCGACGGCCCAGTGCAGGGCCGTGCGGCCCTGGCCGTCCAGCGCATTGATGTCCGCGCCGGCCGACACCAGCGGGCCGATGGACTTGAGTGCCGCATAGTGGATGGGCAGGCGGCCACCGGCGTCGGGCGCATTGATGTTCAGGCCTCGCGAGGTCAGGAAGACCATGGTCTGCGCATCGACGCCATTGCGCGCCGCCAGATGCATGATGCCGACGCGGTTGGGCGTCTCCTGCTGGGGGTCGAGCTTGAGCTCCTCGATGAAGAAACGCATGCGGTCCAGCGTTGGCTTGGCGGCGGCCTGCTGCAGCAGCGTGCCCTTGTCCAGCGCGCCGACATAGCGCGGCTCGGCGCCATGCTTCACCATCCAGCGCAGGGCCGGGAGGCTGCCCGTGCCGGCGTTGTCATAGAGCAGGCGATTCATGCCGACGGCGCCGACGCGCTTGGCGGTCTTGTCGAGGTCGATCATGCCGCTGGCGTCGGCCATGCCGCCCATCAGCATCATCTCGCGCAGCTCGGGCCCGAGGCCGGCCACGTCCTGGCTGCTCTGCCTGGCCATGCTGCACCAGGTCAGCAGCGAGATGGTGACCACCAAGGCAGCCGCCCGCAGGCCGATTCCCAGCCAATTGATGCCGTCGCGATCCACTGTCTCTCCCTGCTTTTCTAGGCTGGCCGGATTGTGCAGCAGCCCTTTTTCAATGCCGGGCCCGCATCTAGACGCCAGCCCCTGAACTCCCCTGAACCGGGGTCAGGGCGCCAGCACGACGCGGTCGCGCCCGCCACGCTTGGCTTCATACAACGCGGTGTCGGCACGGCTGAAAAGGGCCTCGGGCGCCTCCTCCGGCCCCAGCGCCTGGGCCACGCCGACGCTGACCGTCACCGTCAGCGGGCCGGCGGCCGTCTCGAAAGGGTGGCGGCCAATGACGTCCCGCAGCCGCTCGCCCAGGCGCAACTCGCCGCCGGCCTCCGGATTGAGCCAGATGACGGCGAACTCCTCGCCGCCCAGGCGCACGGCCAGGTCCAGCGGCCGCAGCGCCTCGTGCAGGCGTGCACCGACGGCGCTGAGCACCGTGTCGCCGACCGCGTGGCCATGCGTATCGTTGATGCGCTTGAAGTGGTCCACGTCCAGCACGGCGAGAAGGGGCGCGTCGCGCTTGAGCAGGCGCCGCAGCCGCTCGTCGAAGCCGCGCCGGTTCAAGAGGCCGGTCAGCACATCGATCTCGATGAGGCGTTCGATCTGGCGCAGCGCGCGGTCCTGCAGCAGCAGCAGCATGGCCAGGGCCTGGCCGATGAACAGCGCGATGACGGCGAGCAGGCCGATGGAGTTGTAGAGCATGAGCTCGGCGCGCGACTCGGCGATCAGCGGCGAGACGGCCAACCCGCGCGCCACTTCGATGACGGCGCTGGCCAAAAGATCGGCACCCAGCAGGGCGAGTGGGAAGCCGCGCTCCACCTGCCAGGCCCGCAGCGCGGCATGGGCGGCGGGCATGTTCAGCACGGCCGAGGCCAGCAGGGTCAGTGTCAACGACGGCCAGAACTGCTTCGTCCACGCCGTCAGCGCAAAGGAGGCGATGCAGACCAGGCCCGTGAACAGCACCGGCCAGCGCCAGCGCAAGGGCTGGCCGAGGTAGACGCGCAGGCCGAGCAGCACCAGCAGCGCGGCCAGCACGCTGCCCAGGTGCCCCACCACCCACAGCGTGCGCGGCGCCTCCAGGGCGATGAAGGTCGCACGCAGCGCCTGGGTCGCGGCCGCGGCAGCGAAGGCCCCGGCCCACAACCACAGCGCGCGCTCGCCCTTCAGATGCCAGGCGCCGCCGAGCGTGGCCAGGGCCAGCATCGTGGTGACGAGCTGGAAAACGCGCAGCAGGGTGTCGGCGTGCAGGGGTTCCATCGTGAGCTTGGTTCAGCCTCGACGAGCACGATGCCTGCATCGCGTGGTTTCTTCAGCACGCGGCGCAAGCGCGCCATGATTTATCTCACGGAAGTCAACGCGACTGCAGGGTCTGCATGGCGGCCTTGACCCGCAGCAGCATGGGCGAGGCGCCGGTCACCTTGGCATCGAAGGGGTGCAGGCGCTGGCCGCCGGTGGCCGCCATGATCTTGCGCACATACAGCCGCGTCTCGGCATAGGGCGGCACGCCGAGGTAGCGGTCCACGGCCTTCTCGCCGGCGTTGTAGGCCGCCAGCGTCATCATCACGTCGCCCTCGAAATAGGCCAGCAGCCAGCGCAGATAGGCCATGCCGCCGCGGATGTTCTGGGACGGGTCGCGCAGCCGCACGACGCCGAAGCGCGCCCCCGTCTCGGGCAGCAGCTGCATCAGACCCTGGGCGCGCTTGGGCGACTCGGCCAGGGGGTCGAAGTTGGACTCGGTGGCCATGACGGCCAGCACCAGGGCGGGCGAGAGCTGGTACTCCGGCGCCACCAGCTTCACATAGCTGACGATGGCCGGCGGCGCGTGCTGCGGCAGCGGCAGGGTGGCCCACAGCGACACCGGCTTGGTGCCACGCGGCGTGGGCGGCGGCGCGACCGCCACCGGCGGGTCGGTTTCGGGCGGGCGCAGGCAGGGCGGCGGATCGCCCAGCGGCGTGCCGCCCATGCGCTCCAGCATGTTCTGCGCCTGCTCCATGCCCTGCTCGGCCGCGGCCGCGAACATGTGCGCGGCCTCGGCGTCGTTGCGCTGGATGCCGCGCGAGTTGGTCAGCATCCAGCCCAGGCTGTACTGGGCCTCGGCATCGCCGTAGCGCGAAGCGCGGCAGTAGAGCTTGGCCGCCGCGACCTCGTCGCGCTTGACGCCGTCACCGTACTCCAGCGCCTTGGCCTCCTGGCGCCAGCGCTCCACCTGGGCCGGCACGACAGGACCGCGCTCGCCCGGGGGCATGGTCGGGCGCGGCAGTTGCTCCAGCGTCAAAGACGGCACTTGAGGCAGCTGGGCCAGGGCCGCCGAGCAGGCGAAGAACAGGAGCGGCAACAGGCGTCGCAAGGGTCAGTCCGGAGGCGGCAATCAGGGGGCGGAAGTCTAGACTGGCCGGATGAAACAGCCCCTCGCCCAGTCTCGCGGCGCTGAACGCGCGCAAACCTGGTCGGTCCCCCGCGGGGACGGCGATGCTTGCGGCTTTGAGCCGCAAGCACATCGCCGCACGGGCCGGCTTGGGAGCGGCCCTGCGCGCGGCCCGAAAAATGCCGGCCACATGGAAGCGGGGCGCCGGAAATGCGCAATGGATCACTGAGATGAACAAGACCCGCCTCGAAGCCTTCAGCGATGGCGTCATCGCCATCATCATCACCATCATGGTGCTGGAGATGAAGGTGCCCCACGGCAGCGACTGGGAAGCGCTCAAGCCTCTGTGGCCCGTCTTCCTGTCCTATGTGCTGAGCTTCGTCTACGTCGGCATCTACTGGAACAACCACCACCATCTGCTGCACGCCGTGCACAAGATCAGCGGCGGCGTGCTCTGGCCGAATCTGCACCTGCTGTTCTGGCTGTCGCTGCTGCCCTTTGCCACCGGCTGGATGGGCGAGAACCATTTCGCGCCGCTGCCCGTGGCCGTCTACGGCGGCGTGCTCGTCATGGCCGCATTCGCCTGGGTGCTGCTGCAACGCGCCCTGGTCTGCATCCCCGGCAACAACACCGTGCTGGCCCAGGCGCTGGGCAAGGACTGGAAGGGCAAGATCTCGCCGGTCATCTACCTGGCGTCCATCGCGCTGGCCTTCGTGCATGTGGGCCTGTCGCTGGCGGGCTACGCCATCGCCGCGGCACTGTGGCTGATCCCGGACCGCCGCATCGAGCACCACCTCAACCGCAGCGAGTGAGCATGCCGACACTCGACCCTCGCATCGACACCTATCTGGCCGGCGTACCCGAGTTCGCCCGCCCCATCCTCGAGCGCTTGCGCGAGGACGTGCATGCGGCCTGCCCCGATGTCGTCGAGACCATCAAATGGAGTCGCCCCCACTTCACACTCGACGGCAAGCTGCTGTGCGGCATGTCGGCCTTCAAGGCGCATTGCGCCTTCGGTTTCTGGGAGCGTGAGGGCGCGACCGAAGGCCAGGGCGGTGCAATGGGGGACTTTGGCCGCATCGAGAAGATGACCGATCTGCCCGGCCGCACCGAACTGCGCAAGCAGATCAAGGCCGCCGCGGCCCTGCTGCAGGCCGGCGCGCCGCGTGCCGCCAAGCCCAACCGCGAGCCGCGCCCCCAGTTGGAGATGCCCGCCGACTTCGCCGCGGCGCTCGCCAAGGTCAAGGCCGCGAAGCAGCACTACGAGGCCTTCGCACCGAGCAAGCAGCGCGACTACCTGGAATGGGTGCTGGAGGCCAAGCGCGAGGAGACGCGCACCAAGCGTATCGCGCAGGCCGTGGAATGGCTGGCCGAAGGCAAGTCGCGCAATTGGAAATACGAGAGCTGCTAGCCCACTACCGACTGCAGCGTCGAATTGCGCATCCAGTCATCCGCCACGACGACTTGGTTGCGGCCCTTCTGCTTGGCCTGGTAGAGGGCCTTGTCGGCCAGGTGCATCAGCGTCTCGGGTGTGTCGGTCTTGGCAGCCTCGGCGACACCGGCCGACAGCGTCACGCGCAGCGGCTGGCCGCCATCGCCCTTGAGCTCCAGCGCCTCCACGGCCAGGCGCACCTGTTCGGCCAGGTGCTTGGCGCCTGCCACACCCGTGGCCGGCAGCACCATGCCGAACTCCTCGCCGCCCAGGCGCCCCAGCACGTCCGAGCCGCGCAACCGCTGCCGCGCGCAGGCCGCCACGGCGCGCAGCACGTTGTCGCCGATGACGTGACCATGCTGGTCGTTGACGCGCTTGAAGTGGTCCAGGTCCAGCATGACGAAGCTGACCGGCTGGTTCTCGCGCCGGCCGCGTTCCAGCGAATGCGCCAGCAGGGAAACGGTCGTGTTGTGGTTGACGGCACCGGTCAGGCCATCGACGCTGGCCAGCTCGCGCATCTGCGCGGCCATGCGCTCGAAGCCGGCCAGCACGAAGCCGAAGCCCGCCGCCAGCACGGCCATGAAGGCCAGCATGAAGATGGCGCTGCTCCAGAAGGCCGCCGCCGCGGTCGGCATTGGCGCGCCCCCCGCCCACCAGACGCCGAAACCTACGCGCACCCACAGGGCCACGCTGGCCAGCAACAGCATCAGCGCCACGACGCGAAAGGACAATTCACCGCGCCAACCCTGGCGCAGGGCCATGACGGTGGCCGGCAGCAACAGGGCGGCCATGGCAGCCGACATGGTGGCGGCGCGCACCGGTGTGCCGATGTCGAGGATGGCCGGCACCGTCAGCACCGCGGCGACGAGCAGCCAGTGCTGCCAGACCCTCACGCCGCGGTTGAGCAGATGCCAGGACACTGCCGACGCGAACTGGGCCAGTCCCGCCATCAACAGCAGATTGCCGCCCAGCAGCATCAGCCATGCTGGCAGCCAGGGCTGCAGCGCAAAGCAGAGAAAGCCGCCGCACAAGGCTTTGGCCGCACCACTCAAGCGCTTGAGCTCGCTGCGCTGCAGGCCGCCTCGGCCCGCCAGCTCCAGCAGCAGGGTGAGCAGCCCGAAGCCGACGACAAGCATCAGCACCAGCGTCGGTACATCCAGCGTCATGCGGATCGGCTCCCTTCCCCGGGATTTGATCCGAGTGTAGGCAGGCCGAGGGCCGCTGCCGCCAGGGTCTGCGCCGATGGCGCGGTCTGCCGGGCCCGGCTTCAATGCCGGAGTGAGCGCCTCTTCCCTGACCCCCTCCCTGTGCCTGCTGAACCCGCACGCCGCCAACGGCCGCTGCGCCGCCCTCGCCGAGCCGCTGCGCGAGGCCCTGCCCCAGGTGCCGCTGGTGCTGCCCGAGAACGTCGCCGCCGCACGCCAGCGCCTGCTGGCCTTGCCCGAGGGCAGCCGCGTCATCGTCGCCGGCGGTGACGGCACCGTGCACCAGCTGCTGCCTGCGCTGGTGGCGCGCAAGCTGCAACTGGCCATCCTGCCCGGCGGCACCGGCAACGACCTGGCCCGCGCCCTCGGCCTGGCCCGCATGGGCTGGCGTGAAGCCCTGGCACACGCGCAGCGCGCACCCGCTTCGGCGATGGATCTCGGCGAGATCACGACGCCCGACGGTGGGCCGCAGCTCTTCATGTCCAGCCTGACGGCCGGCTTCGACGCAGCCATCGCCATCCGCGCCCAGGCCGCGCCCAACTGGCTGCGTGGCCAGCCGCGCTATCTGTGGGCCACGCTCAGCGAGATCGGCCGGCTGCGCGTCTATCCGCTGCGTGTCGAGGCGGACGGCCAGTTGCTGCACGACGGCCCGCTGCTGTTCGCCTCCAGCCTGAACACGCCGACCTACGGCAGCGGCATGCCGGCGGCGCCCGGCGCGCGCGTCGATGACGGCGAGCTGCAGCTGCTGCGCGTCGGCGCCTTCGGCCGCCTGGGCGCGCTGATGATGATGCCGCTGCTGCTGACCGGCCAGCACCTGCGCCACGCCAAGGTGGCCTTGAGCAGCTTCAAGTCCCTGCGCCTGACCGCGCTCAAGCCCGTGCCGCTGGCCGTGGACGGCGAACCCCTGGCCTCCAGCACCGACATCACCGTGCGCGTGCGGCCCCTGGCCCTCAGCGTTGTTCGTTGATGATGGCGACATGGATCACGACGACCACAACACCCCGCGCGCCGGCTGGCTGGGCCCCTGGCTGAAAGGTTTTCCGGCGCTGCAGCCGCCGGTTCCGCTGGCCGATGTCGCCCAGCGCGGCTGGACGCTGCATGACGCCGACCTCCCCATGCCGCTGGCCGTCGTGCGCCAGCAGGCCCTGGCCCACAACATCGCCTGGATGCAGGACTTCGCGGCCCGCCACGGCGTCGAGCTTGCGCCGCATGGCAAGACGACGATGAGCCCGCAGCTGTTCCGCCGCCAGCTCGACGCCGGCGCCTGGGGCCTCACGTTTGCCAATGTGCACCAGCTGCGCCTGGGCCTCGCGGCCGGCGCGCGGCGGGCGCTGATCGCCAACCAGCTCATCAGCGCGGCCGAACTGGCCGAACTGCTGGACCTGCGCCGCCGCCACGCCGGCCTGGAGCTGGCCTTCTTCGTCGACTCGCAGGCCCAGCTCGACCTGCTCGCGACGCACTGGGCCCAGCTCGGCAGGGGTGAAGCGCGCGTGGATGTGCTGGTCGAGCTCGGCACCTCGCGCTGCGGTGTGCGCGAGCATGAACCGGCGCTGGCCCTGGCCCGCGCCCTCCAGACCCACCCGGCCTTGCGGCTGCGCGGCGTCGGTTTCTATGAAGGCCTGCAGATCAAGGGCGAGAACGCCGCCGACCGCGCACTGATGCAGCAATGGCAGGCACGCATCCAGGCCCTGCTGGACGCCATCGAGGCCGAGGGACTGCTGGACGTCGACGCGCGGCCGATGTGGCTCAGCGGCGGCGGCTCGGCCGCCTTCGATCTGGTCGCGCCGGTGCTGGCCGGCCAGCCCGGTCGCCTGGGCCTGTTGCGCTCGGGCTGCTATGTCTGCCATGACCACGAACACTACGGCCGCTATATGCAGACCATGGACGCGCGCATGGGCACGCCGCTCAGTTCGCCCAGCCTGCTGCCGGCGCTGGAGGTCTGGACCCAGGTGCTGTCCTGCCCCGAGCCCGGCCTGGCGATGCTGAACGCCGGCCGGCGCGACCTGTCCTTCGACGCGGGCTGGCCGTTGCCGGTCTGGCATCTGCAAGGCGCCGAACGGACCAAAGCTCCGGCGGGCTGGCGCGTGACGGGGCTGAACGACCAGCATGCCTATCTGCGCTGGGACCCGAGCGAATGCGACGGTCCGGCCGTGGGCGAACGTGTCGCCCTCGGGCCCAGCCACCCCTGCACCACCTTCGACAAATGGGCCTGGATGGCCGTCGTCGACGAGGCCGACCGCGTCGTCGACGCCATCACCACGCAATTTTCCTGATGCAACGCCGCCACCTGCTGAGCCTGCCCGCCGCTGCCTTGATGCCCGCCACCGCCGCCACGCCCTCGCCCCGCTTCCTGCATGTCGGCACTTATGCCCCACTCGGCCAGGGCATCTACAGCTTTGCCATCGCCACCGACGGCAGCCTGAAACCCATTGGCCTGACGTCCAACGCCAACAGCCCGAGCTGGGTGGCGGCCCACGGTCGTCACGTCTATGCCGCTGAAGAAGGTGGCGACCATGTTGCTGTCTACGCCCAGGACGCGCAGGGCCGGCTCGAGCTGCTGCAGCGCCAACCCAGCGGCGGCCGCAGCCCCGCGCAGCTGTCGCTGAGCGCGGGCCGTGCGTGGGTCGCCCACTATGGCGACGCCCGTTTCGCCGCCCTGCCTTTGCAAGCGGACGGCCGCCTCGGTGCGGCCGAGAGCTGGGCCAGCTGCACCGGCCCCGACTGCGGCCCCGGCCCGCAGCGGGCGGTGAAGGGCCCGCCCGGCAGCCAGGCCAACAGCGGCCACGACGCGCCGCACGCCCACATGATCCAGGCCAGCCCCGACGGCCGCTGGCTGCTCGGCACCGACTTGGGTCGCGACAAGCTGCTGGTCTGGCCGCTGTCACCTGGCATTCCGCAAGCGCCGGCGCAAGAGCTGGCCCTCAGCGCCGGCTCCGGCCCGCGCCACTTCGCCTTCCATCCGACAGACCCGCGCTGGGTCTATGTGCTGCAGGAGGAATCGTCCACGCTGTCGACCGTCGAGCTGACCGCTGCCGGGCCGCGCCTGCACGGCGAGATCTCGGTGCTGCCGGCCGGCTTTGCCGGCACCAGCTATGCGTCCGACCTGCTCGTCGCCCCGGGCAGCAAGCATCTGTACGCCCTGAACCGCCTGCACGACAGCCTGGCCGTCATCTCCCTGGCCCGTCCCGCCGGCCCGCGCCTGCTCGACCACCACTGGGTGCATGGCAGCTACCCACGCAGCGCCGGCCGCGCCGGCCAGCATCTGTATGTGTGCAACCAGCGCAGCGACCAGCTCAGCCATTTCGACCTGAGCCGCCCCGAGCGCCCGCGCTTCACGGGCCGCCAGGCTGCCGTGCCCGCCCCGGCCGGCGCCTGCGCGCTATAGAGCCTGTTCGCCCCATGTCCACGGGCCGCGTTGTGGCTGGCGGCTGCGGAACGCTTCACGCTGAACCTTGCTGAGCCACAACCCTTCGGGAAGGCAAGCCGCCAGGGCGCACTCTGCGTTGCATCGCTTGCCCGCACACGAGTGCGGGCTGTGCGCTGCGCCTTGATTGCGCGCTGGCGACTTACCTTCGCGACCCATTGCCATGAAGCGAACAGGCCCTAGACTGGCCCGATGAAGCACGCCGCCCTTGTTCTGCTGCTCGCCGCCACCACCCTGGCCCGGGCCGAGCCGATTGGCTCGGTCGACACCGCCTTCAAGCTCATCGGCCCCGACCACAAGGTCGTCGTCGACGCCCACGACGACCCCAAGGTGCAAGGCGTGACCTGCTATGTGTCGCGCGCCAAGACAGGCGGCATCAAGGGCGCCATCGGCCTGGCCGAGGACAAGGCCGAAGCCTCCATCGCCTGCCGCCAGGTCGGGCCGATCACGATCACCCAGCCGCTGCCGCGTCAGGAAGAGGTCTTCAACGAGCGCATCTCGCTGGTCTTCAAGCGACTGCGCATCGTGCGCATGGTGGACCCGGCGCGCAACACGCTGGTCTACCTGACCTATTCCGACCGCCTCATCGACGGCTCGCCGCAGAACAGCGTGACAGCGGTCCCGGTGCCTCGCGAAACCCCCATCCCCTTCAAGAAATGACTTTCGTCGAAGCCCTGTTCGCGCTGATGCCCATGCAGGCGCTGGCCGCGGCGTTGGTGTTGATCACGCTGATCGGCTGGCGCGGCGCCAATGCCGGCGGGCGCTGGGCCCAGGTCGGCATGACGGGCCTGGCCCTCGGCCTGGCCCTCGTCAGCCCCGCCCTGGCCGGACGCTTCACGGCGCCGCCGGGCCTGCACAGCATCGGCCTGGCCGTCATCAGCCTCGGCCTGTCCGCGCTGTGGTGGGCCCTGGGCCTGTGGCTGACACCGCGGCCCGGGCGCTGGGTGATGGCGGCGGCACCGCTGCTGCTGGGCGTCGGCCATGCACTGCTGGCTGGCGATCACGCCGCCGCCCAGACGCTGGCCGATGCGGTGCTCGGCGCCCAGCTCGCCTGGCTGGGCGTGGCCCTGACCCTGCCCCAACGCGCGACCGTGCTGCAAGGCCTGAACAGCCGCCGCTGGCGCCTGCTCGGCCTGGCCGCCGTGCTGCCCCTGCTGGCCGCCATGCTCGGCCGCGCCGCAGCCACCCTGCTCGGCGATACGGCGCCCTTGCCCGATCTGCTGCTGGCCCTGGCCGGCCAGCTCGCGCTGCTGCTGAGCCTGCCCATGCTGCTGCTGGCCTGGCGCGGCCAGACCGAGGCCGAACTGGCCCGCCTGGCCCAGACCGACGGCCTGACCGGGCTGACCGACCGCAATGCCTTCACGCAACGCTCCGTCGATCTCATCTCGATGGCGCGCCGCTACGAAGAGCCGCTGGCCCTGGTCGTGCTGGACCTGGACGACTTCGCGACGCTGCAGGCCGAGCGCGACATGGATTTCGCCGACCGCGCCCTGGCCCTGTTCGCCAGCTGCGTGCAGGCCCAGATGCGCCTGGGCGACCTGGCCGGCCGACTGGCCGGCGAGCAGTTCGGCGTGCTGATGGCGCGCTGCCTGCCCGAGGGCCCGCAAGCCCTGGACGCCCGCCTGCGCAAGGCCCTGGCCGAGCGCGCGCCGGCCGAGCTGGGCATGCCGCTGTCCTTCAGCGCCGGCTGGGCCAAGCTGCGCCCCGGCGACCGCGGCGTGCCCGACCTGCAGCGCCGCGCCGAGACCGCCCTCTACGAAGCCAAGCGCGCCGGCAAGGGCCAGCTGATGGCCGAACCCGGCGTTTCGGATTGAGCATGCAGGCCAACCTCGTCGACGAATGGGTCGGCCACAACCTGCTGGCGACTGACCCGGCCTTGCTGACTGCGCTGCGCGAGGCCGCGCCCCAGGCCGTCGAACCGCTGACGCGCTATGGCGCCGAACTCGGCAGCGCCGAGACCGCCCAGCTCGCCCGCGACGCCAACCGCCACGGCCCGCAGCTGCGCCAGCTCGACGCCCGCGGCCGCCGCATCGACCTCGTCGACTTCCATCCCAGCTGGCATGCGCTGCTGGCGATGTACCGCCGCCAGGGCCTGGTCGGCGACGTCTTCGCCACCGACACGCCCGGTCGCTGGACCCAGTTCGCCGCTGGCTGCTATCTGCACGGCCAGGTCGAGGCCGGCTCGCTGTGCCCGGCCACGATGACCCAGGCGGCGATTCCCGTGCTCGCCAGGCAACCCGAGCTGTTCGCCCCGCTGCGCGACAAGTTCTTCAGCCGTGAGCACGACCCGCTGGACCGGCCGCTGACCGAGAAGCCGTCGATCTGGGTCGGCATGGGCATGACCGAAAAGCAGGGCGGCTCCGACCTGCGCCGCGTGACGACCGAAGCCGTCGAGCAGGCCGATGGCAGCTATGCCATCACCGGCCACAAATGGTTCTTCTCCGCGCCGACCAGCGACGCCCACCTCGTGCTGGCCCGCACCGACGCTGGCCCGACCTGCTTCTGGCTGCCGCGCTACACGCCCGACGGCACGCGCAATGCCATCCACGTGATGCGCCTGAAGGACAAGCTCGGCAACCGCAGCAACGCCAGCAGCGAGGTCGAGTTCCACGGCGCCTGGGCACGCCGCCTCGGCGACGAGGGCCGCGGCATCCCGACGCTGATCGAGATGGCCGGCTACACGCGGCTGAACTGCGTCATCGGCAGCGCGGCCCTGCTGCGTGCCGGCCTGGTCCAGGCCCTGCACAACGCCCGTGAACGCAGCGCCTTCGGGCGTCACCTGGCCGAGCAGCCGCTGATGCAGAGCGTGCTGGCCGACCTGGCGCTGGAAAGCGAGGCTGCGATGCGCCTGATGCTGCGCCTGGCGCGCGGCTTCGAGAGCAACGAGCCAGCCTGGCAGCGCCTGATGACGCCGGCCGCCAAGCTGTGGGTCTGCAAACGCGCCATCGAATGCACCGGCGAGGCCATGGAGCTGCTGGGCGGCAACGGCTATGTCGAGGACGGCGTGTTGGCGCGGCTCTACCGCGAAGCGCCGGTCAACTCCATCTGGGAAGGCTCGGGCAATGTGATGGCCCTGGACGTACTGCGCGCCGTCGCCCGCGAGCCGGACGTCGCCCTGGCCCTGCTCGACGAGTTCGCGACCAGCCCCGATGCGCCGGTGCAGGCTGAAGTCCAGGCGCTGCGACGGCTGTTGACCGGCGACACGGCCGCGCTGGAGGCCCAGGCCCGGCGTGTCGCGCAAGGCCTGGTGCTGTGCGCTCAGGGCTTGCTGATGCGCGAGCAGTCTTCCACCGCCGCGGCCGATGCCTTCATCGCGACCCGCTTCGGCGGCGACGGCCGCATGCTGGGCACCCAGACCGTGCCGCAGGCCAGGCAGATCCTGGACGCCGCCCTAGTCGGCTAGGTATCTGCGCACGATGCGCGCCTGGGTGCCGTCCTTCTCCAGCGCCTCGGCCGCCTCGCGGTAGCGCTGCACCAGGCTGGCATCCACCGAGCGCCTGCTGAACATGACCTGGGCGGGCTCGTGGGACAGCACGACGGCCGTCGCCGCGACGCGGCTCGCCAGGCCGAGCTCGCGCAGCTCCCAGCGCGCCGTCGCCTCGCTGGCCAGCACGCCGTCCACACGGCCGATCTCCAGCATCTGCCACAGGCTGCGCCGCGCCGAGGCCTGGGTCAGCGTCGCGCGGAAGGCCGCATTGCCGAGCAGCTCGGCATAGTCCGGGCCATAGACGACACCGATCTGCACGCCCAGCTTGAAGCCCGGCCGCCAGGCTTCCTGCAGGCGCGTCGCGCTGCCGAAATCGGTCTCGCGGCCGGCGCGCACGAAGAGCCGGTTGGCGACCAGCACATGCTGCTCCACCCAATGGGCATAGGCCTCGCGCTCGGGGCGGCGCAGCGCGCCCGGCAGCACGTCGAGGCGCCCGGCCTGCAGTTCGACCAGGGCGCGCGCCCAGGGCAGTTCGACCCAGACCGCCCGGCAACCCATGCGCTGCAGCGTCTGCTCGGTCAGCTCGGCCTGCAGGCCGACGATGTGGCCGGCAGCATCACGCATCGTGTACGGCGGGTCGGGGTTCCAGCGCACGCGCAGTTCGCAGGCGGCGGCCGGCAGCGCCACGAGGCTCAGCCAGGCAAGGATCAGCAGAAGACGAGGCGATGACACGCCCGCATTGTGGGTGAGGGCAAGCCCTGTCAGAACACTCCGACAGGCCACAGCGCCGCCCGCTGATACAGCGGCTGGCGGCCAGCGGCAAAGCTATGGCCCACATCAGGAGCCCCTCATGAGCATCGACGCACCGCTGACGCAGAACCCGCTGGCCGAGGCCACGCCCCATCGCCCGCTGTGGACGACCCTGACGCGCTGGTGGTCGCCGGCCGCTGCGTCGGCCAACGATGCGGTGCTGGGCTACGAGTCCGCCCTGCCGTGGACGCTGGGCGATGACGTCTCGGCCGAGAGCGGCGAGACGCGGTACTACTGAATCAGCCCGTTCTTCAGCGCGTAATAGGTCAGGTCACTGTTGGTGGCCAGCTTGAGCTTCTCGAGCACGCGCGTACGGTAGGTGCTGACGGTCTTCACGCTGAGGAACAAGGCCTCGGCGATATGCCCCACGGTCTCGCCCTGGGCCAGGCGCAGGAAGACCTGGAACTCGCGTTCCGACAGCGCCTCGTGCAGGGGCTTGTCCGGCGCCGCGCCGCCGCTGCCACCCCCCATCACGCTGTCCGCCAGCTGCTCCGCCACCGCCGGGCTGATGTAGCGCCGGCCCCGCGCCACCAGGCGGATGGCGTTGGCGATCTCTTCCGGATCGCATTCCTTGTTGAGGTAGCCGCTGGCGCCCTGACGCAGCAGCGTCGTCGCGTAATGCGCCTCGGGAAAGCCGCTCAGGATCAGCACCGGCAACTCAGGGAAGCGCGCCTTGATGGCGGCCAGCGCATCCACGCCGCTCTGGTCGGGCATGGAGATGTCCAGCAGCAGCACGTCGACCTCGCCGCCGCGCGCCATCTCCAGCGCATCGTGGCCGCTGGCGCCTTCGCCCGTGACGCGCAGGTCGACATGCTCGGACAGGAACTGGCGCAGGCCGGTGCGCACGATGGCGTGGTCGTCGACGATGCCGATACGGATCATGGTGAGAGCTTTGTCCGGGGGAGTGCGCCCAGCGTAGCAGCCTGCCATGCGCGCCGCGAGAGTCGCAGTCCTACATCGGCGCCGGCCGAGTCCGACAGGGCGCCGCGCTACGGGACTATGCCGCCGCTATCGGCGCGCCGCGATAGTCGACTCCAGCGGTTCCGTGAAGCCGCCATCCAAGGAGAACTGCAATGCTGAACAAGTCCGTCATCACCCTCGCCGTCGCCACCGCTCTCACGGCCACCCTGGCCGCCACCAGCGGCTGTGCCGTCACCCGCAACCAGGAAACCGTCGGCGCCTATGTCGACGACGCTGCGCTGACCACCCGCGTCAAGGGCAAGTTCGCCGCCGACCCGA
Organism: Roseateles sp. P2_H4; assembly: GCF_056403315.1. NCBI lineage: Bacteria > Pseudomonadati > Pseudomonadota > Betaproteobacteria > Burkholderiales > Sphaerotilaceae > Roseateles > Roseateles sp. P2_H4. Next base: position 94,944 of record NZ_JBFUFR010000019.1, read on the forward strand.
CGGTCAGTGCCATGGCCATCAGCGTCGAAACGCTGAAGGGCACGGTGCAGCTGTCCGGCTTTGCCAAGTCCTTCGAGGAAAAGGCCATGGCCGAAAAGCTGGCCCGTGAGACCTCCGGCGTCGTTGCCGTGCGCAACGACATCGCCGTCCGCCACCCGCAGTAAGCGCACCGCTCAGGGACTTCCCCTAGGAGAAGTCCTACAGCGCGATGCGCTGCCGGCACTGCCGGCCCGACGCGGAAGCGGTCCATACTCCACACCCATCAACCCTCGCGCCGCCGTCGGGCCATGCCAGCACTCAGAGCCTTCATCGTCGAAGACAGTCCGGTGATCCTGGAGAACCTGATTGCGACGCTCGAGGAGCTGGCTCAGGTCGAGGTGGTCGGGTCGGTGGCCGACGAGGCCGGCGCGGTGCGCTGGATGAGCCGGGACCCCGATGCCAATGCAGATCTCTTCATCGTCGACGTCTTCCTGCGTTCCGGCACCGGCCTGGGCGTGCTGCAGGCCGCCCAGCAGCTCGGTCTTCGAGCCCGCCGCGTCGTACTGACCAACTACGCCACCGAGGAAATGCGCCGCCGCTGCGCCAGCCTCGGTGCCGAACGGGTGTTCGACAAGAGCCGCGAGCTCGACGACCTCATCAGCTATTGCGCCGAACTGGCCGAACATGCCCCAGCAGCGCGCCCTGCCGCCGCAGCCAGTTGAACGGCTGACGGTGCTGCGTCATCTCGATCCCTGGCTGGAAGGTGCCAGCCGCAATCGCGGTCTGGCCGTCGGCTTCGCCGCGCTGGCGGCGGCCGCCGTCATGGGCGTCAGCGAGGCTGCGTTCTGGGGCGCCGACGAGGCGCTCAACCAGTCGCAGGCCCGCCACCAGGCCCGCAACGACGGCCTGCGGCTGCGCGAGCTGCTGACCGACGCCGAGACCGCCCAGCGCGGCTATCTGCTGACGGGCCGAGACGACTACCTCGCGCCGATCAAGCTGGCCGAGCAGGAGCTGCCCAATGTACTGTCGCGGCTGCGCGGCCAGTACGCCAGCTCCGAATGGGAAGCCCTGGTGGCCGACGCCAGCCGGCGCGCCAGTGAAAAGCTTTCCGAGCTGCAGCTGGTGGTCAAGCTCCACCGCGAGGGGCAGGACACGGCCTGGCACGGGTTGGTGGAGTCCGACATCGGTCGCGAAAAGATGCAGGCCGTGCGCGATGCCGTCGGCCAGCTCGACCAGCACGAACTCACGCAGATCGCCACCGAGCGCGACGCCGTCGTGCGCTCACTGAACTACGGCCGCATCGGCGTGCACGGCCTGACGCTGGTCAGCCTGTTCGGCCTGGCCATCTTCCTGCGTCGCAACGAGGCCTTGCACATGGCCCGCCGCGAGCATGCCAAGGAACTGGCGCAGGAGCGCGACCGGCTCGACCGCGAGGTGGCGCGCCGCACCGCCGAACTGACCGAGCTGGCCCATCACCTGCAGACGGTGCGCGAGGACGAGCGCGCCCACCTGGCCCGCGAGCTGCACGACGAGCTCGGCGCGCTGCTGACGGCGGCCAAGCTCGACGTCGCCCGCATCCGCCGCATGACGCGCACCGCGGCGCCCGAGATCGACGAGCGCCTCAAGCACATGAGCGAGCTGCTCGACCAGGGCATCGCGCTGAAGCGCCGCATCATCGAGGATCTGCGCCCCTCCGCGCTGTCCAACCTGGGCCTGATTCCGGCGCTGGAGATCCTGACCCAGGAATTCGCGCAGCGCTCCGGCCTGCAGCTCAGCCTGGAACTGATGGAAGGCCCCAGCGACGAGGCCGGCCGTCTGGCCATGTACCGCCTCGTGCAGGAGGCCCTGACCAATGTGATGCGCCACGCCAAGGCCAAGCATGTGCGGGTGTCGCTGGCCGAAGCCGATGGCTGGCTGCAACTGCACATCCGCGACGACGGCCAGGGCTTCAACCCCGAGGCCGTGGGCGCCGGCCACCATGGCCTGCTGGGCATGCGTTACCGCATCGAGAGCCTGGGCGGCACGCTGCAGCTGTTGTCCGCGCCCGGCCGTGGCACGCTGGTGCTGGCCCGCCTGCCGATGCGCGAGGACCCGGAACCCGAGCCCGTCGCCGTGACCGTGCCGGGCGAACTGGGCGCCTCCAGCCCTTCCTGAATTCCTACAAGCCAAGCTTGCGCGGGCCGACATGGCGCCGCCGCTGCCCGACCCACACTGCCGTCGTCAGGGTGGCCGCGCCGACAGAGCGCGGCGGCCCGCTTCAGAAGCAGCCAGGAGGGTGTCCATGCAATTCCCGCGATCTCTGCACGCCGAGGGTTGGCGCAAGCAAATGCCGGCCCATCGACCGCTGCCGGACCTGCCGCTGTCGCCGCGCGACGCCGATGCCGTGTCGCCGTCGCTGCACAGCCGCCGCTTCCACGCGGTGGCCATGCTGGTCATCATCGCGGCCCTGGGCGCCAGCGCCGGCCTGGACGTCGTCGACGACCCGCGCCCGCTGGACGTGCAGATGAGCGCCGCCCTGCACCGGGCCGGCGACACCTTGCGCAGCTGGCAGGAGCATCTGTCGCGCGGGCTGCAGGTGTCGCTGCGCGCGGTCGCCGATGGCCGTGACGCGACACCGTCCGCCACGCCGCCCGATGACACCGCCCTGGTCGCCCGTGCCGATGCCCCGGCCACGGCTGCCGACGCCGACGACCGCGACCAGCCGGTGCGCGCCGACGTGGCCCCGCGCCAGCTCCAGCCCACGCGCTAGGCTCAGGCCGGCACGGCCTCTTCGCCCAGGGCCAGCAATTCGCCCACCGGCTGGGGCCGGTGCAGCAGGAAGCCCTGCACCTCCCCCACGCCCAGGCGCACCAGTTCCAGCAGCACCTCGGGCGTCTCCACGCACTCCGCCACCGTCGTCAGGCCCAGGGTCTGGGCCACGTCGACGAAGCTGCGCACGGCCACCTGATCCAGCGGATCGGTCATCAGCGCCTTGACGAACTGGCCGTCGATCTTCAGCAGGTCCACCGGCAGCGCCTTCAGATAGCTGTAGGACGAGGCGCCCGCGCCAAAGTCGTCCAGCGCAATGCGCGCGCCCAGGGCGCGCATCTGCTGGACGAAGCGCACCGCCACGCCGAGCTGGGTGATGACGGCCGTCTCGGTGATCTCCAGGCACAGTGTCCTGGCCCGCTCGGGGCCGAGCTCGGTCAGCAGCGCGCGCGCCTCCTGGTGATAGACCGCGTCCTGCAGCGTCAGTGCCGACACGTTGATGGACAGCGACGCGATCTCGGGCGGGCCGCCGCGCCGCAGCAGCTCGACGGCCTGGCGCAGCACCCAGCGGTCCAGCCGCGGCGCGAGGTGGAAACGCTCGGCGGCCGGCATGAAGGCACCGGGCAGCACGCGCGTGCCGTCGGGCTCGCGCAGCCGCAGCAGCAGCTCGCCGCGCAGGCGGCCGTCGTCCAGCCCTTGAGCCGGCAGCACGCGCTGCAGGTCGAGCTCGAAACGGTCTTCGTCCAGCGCCTGCTGCAGCCGCGTGGCCCAGCGGTGTTCACTCTGGTGGGCGCGCAGGGTGGCGTCGTCGGGCGCCCACAGCTGCACGCGGTTGCGCCCCTGCTCCTTGGCGATCATGCAGCAGGCATCGGCCTCGCGCATGGCCGCGTCGGCATCGGGCCAGCGCCCGTCCAGCGGCGCCACGCCGATGCTGGTGCCGATGCGAAAGCGCTGTTCGCCGTGCACATAGCGGTACTGGTCCATCGCGTCGCAGAGTTTTTGCGCCACGCGCAGGGCCTCGTCCAGCGAGCAGTTCTCGAGGATGGCTGCGAACTCGTCGCCGCCCAGCCGGGCCACCGTGTCGCGGCCGCGCACGCCGGCTTCCAGCCGCCGCGCCACCTCGCGCAGCACCTCGTCGCCGGCGGCGTGGCCGCAGTGGTCGTTGACGAGCTTGAAGCGGTCCAGGTCGAAAGCCAGCAGCGCATGGTGGCTGCCGTCACGCTTGGCCCGCTCCAGCGTGCGCGCCAGGCGCTGGCCGAATTCCACGCGGTTGACGAGGCCGGTCAGGCCGTCGTGGCTGGCGCGCCAGCGGATCTCGTCGAACTGGCGGCGCTGCTGCGTGACATCGCGAAAGACCAGCACGGCGCCGAGCACACGGCCGTCGGCATCGCGGATGGGCGCGACCGAGTCGTCCACGGCGCGCAGTTCGCCGTCGCGGCTCAGCAGCATCGCACCGGCCGGCAGGCGGGTGGGGCGGCCGGTGTCCAGGCAGCGCCGCACCGGGTCGGCGAGCAACTCGCCCGTCTCCTCGCGCTGCGGCAGGAAGACGCGGCTGGAGGGCTGGCCACGCGCCTCGGCCGCCGCCCAGCCGGTCAGGCGCTGGGCGACGGGGTTGAGCCAGGTCACGCGACCCAGGGCGTCGGTCGTCAGTACCGCATCGGCGATGGACTGCAGCGTCACCTCCAGCAGCTCATGCTGCTCCTGCAACTGCTGCTGCATGCGGCGCGCCTCGCTGACGTCCCAGCAGACACCTGACAGCCGCAGCGGCCGGCCGCTGGCGTCGCGCAGCACGCGGCCCGAGCTGCGCAGCACATGCAGGCTGCCGTCGGGCCAGCAGACCCGCCACTCACCGTCCAGCTGCGGCCCGTCGCGCAGGGCCGCGCGCACGGTCGCCATCGCGTTGCGGCGGTCCTGCGGGTGCAGGCGCCGGCGCCAGCGCGCAAGGCTGATCTGGCCCTGCCGCGGCTCGCCATGCAGCTTCCACATCGCGTCGTCCCAGGCCAGCTGGCCATGGCGGTTGTCCTGCAGGTCCAGGCTCCAGACGCCGATGCCGCCACTGTGGGTGGCCAGCGCCAGGCGTTCCAGCGTGCGCTCGAGCTCGGCGCGCACTTCCGCGGGCTCGCTGACGTCCAGCATGACGACGCCCACGCGCCGCCCGGTCTCGTCCTCGTCATACCGGCCGACGACGCGCAGCACGCGCCGCCCATCAGCACACGATTCGTAAGGCAGCTCGACATCCCAGCCCTCGCCATCGGTGGCGGCGCGCTGCAAGGCGGCGTCCAGCATGGCCGCGCCGTCGGGCCCGAAGCGCTGCAGCAGGGCCGCCAGCGTCGGCACCTGGCCGGCCGGCAGACCCAGCAGCTCGCAGGCCGAGTCGGACAGCGTCAGCTTGCCCGTGTCGGCCTGCCATTCCCAGGCGCCGACACCGGCCAGGCGGCTGCAACGCGCCAGGAAGCGGGCGTTCTGCGCCAGCGCCAATTCGGCGGCCGAGACGGAGGCGGCAAGCCCGGCCCGCTGTGCCGCATCGGCGGGCACCTCCGTGTGCAGGGTTTCGCTCATCGATGCTGCTCCAACGCCAAGGCCAGCAAGCATCGAGCCCACCACTGGCCCGCCGCGTCGGCAGGACGGGAGGCGGCCTGTAGGACAAGGCCGCATTCGCAGGTTCGCGCCGCCTGTCCTACAGGCGCGGCGCTGGCAGGCTGACAACGACCGCCCCCGGCGCGGCGTTCACTGGGCACGGCGGCACGGCCGCATTTCTCAGGAGCACCTCATGACCACCCCCAGCACCCCCTTCACACGCTGGATCGCGCCGACCCTGCTGGGCCTGGCCGCGCTGACCACCCTGCCCACCGCCCAGGCGGCCGACGTCGGCGTCTCCATCGGGTTCAGCCAACCGGGCGTCTACGGGCGCGTCGACATCGGTCGCTATCCGCAACCGGTGCTGTGGGCACCCCAACCGGTCATCATCGGCCGCCCGGTCTACCGCGCCCAGCCGGTCTATCTGTGGGTGCCGCCCGACCACCGCCGCAACTGGCGCCGTCACTGCAGCTATTACGGCGCCTGCGGCGCCCCGGTCTATTTCGTCGAGGACGGCTGGTACCGCCAGAACGTGGTGGTCCATCGCGAGCGCGACTGGCGCCGCGACGAGGGGCATGACCATCATCACCACGACCGCGGTCGCGGCCACGGCCACGGTCATGGCCACCGCGACTGATCACCTGCAAAAGGCCACGCCGGGCCCGCAGTTCCGGCCACCGGCCAGCGGCGTCGCGGCCTAAAGTCGGGTCAACCCTGACCGTTGTGCCGCCTCCGCGCGGCTGGCCCGGATGCCCGACTCTGCCTCCCCTGCTTCCCCACTCCCGCTGACCCCACCGCCGGCTCCCCGCCGGCGGTCCGGCTATGCCTGGCCCATGGCCCTGGCCCTGGCCGCCTGCGGTGGCGGGGGCGGCGCCCCACCCAGCGAGGCGCCCGAGCCGCCGCCGCCCGCACCAGCGCCCAGCCCGCTGCCCATGCCGGTGCCCGTGCCGACGCCCAGCCCGTCGCCTTCGCCGAGCCCGGCCCCCTCGCCAGCGCCGAGCCCGGCGCCGACGCCGGCGCCAACGCCTGCACCCACTCCGGCACCAGCTCCAACTCCCGCACCGGCACCCACGCCAGCGCCTGCCCCTACGCCAGCGCCCACACCGGCGCCGACGCCTGCACCTGCGCCGACTCCGACGCCGGCTCCCACGCCGATCCCCCCCGCGCCACCAGTTGCCGGTGTCGTCTCTGCCGGCCTGGCCCTGAGCGACGCCACCGTGCGCGTGCTGGACGCCACCGGCAAGTCCATCGCGAGCGCCAAGAAAGTGACCGCCGGCACGGGCGCCTACGGCCCCATCACGCTGACCAACGCCGGCCCCTTCCGGGTCGAAGCCTGCGGCAACCTGAACGACCGACAGATCTGCCTCTGGGGCGTCACCAACAACGGCGGCACGCTGAACCTGACGCCGCTGACCAGCGCCATCACGGTCTTGGCCAGCGGCCGGGCGCCCGATGCGCTGATGACGGGGGCCCTGGCGACCCTGCCCGACACCGCCCTGGCCACCGCCCAGACTCAAGTGCGCACCGCCCTCGCACCGGCCCTTGCCGACGCCGGCCTGGCCAGCGACTTCGACCTGCTGGCCGGGGCGCTGACGCCGGGCTCGCACACCGGCCAGGACCGGCTGCTGGACACCGTGGGCGTGTCCTTCGGCACCGACACCAAACCCTATGTCGTGCTCAGCTCACGCCTGGGCACCGGCACCGCTTACCTGGAGCCGGGCACGACGCAGGGCAGCCTGAACTTCGACAGCGCCGCGGCCGGCCTCGACCTGGCGGGCATCGACGCCCTCTTTGCCAAGATGATCGCGGCCGCCGCCAGCAAGGACTGCCAGCCCCAGTTCATCCCGCTGTTCAATGCCGGCACGCGGGTGACGGCGGCCGGCCAGACCTTCTCGGGTGCCTCCGACGCGGCCCAGTTGCTGTGCATCCGGTTGTCGGGCACCTTCGACGAGGTGTCCTTCACCGGCGGCAAGCTGCTGCCCAGCCCGGTGAGCCGCTGCGACTTCAGCGTGCCGGCCTCGCCGAGCTGCCGGGTCAACCTGATTTTCCAGAACGGCAGCGGCGTGCAAGTGCCGCTGGGGGTGGAGCAGGCCGTCATCAAGCTGCCTGGCGGCTGGTCCTTCCTCGGCAACCGGGTGGCCGTGCAGGCCACGGCGAATGCGCGCGTGGTGCTGACGCGCCGCGTCGACAACACCGCCGCCGACAGCTATGCGCGTTTCCTGGACATCCGCATCCCCGTCGTGGGCGCCCTGCAGTGCGCGCGCGTCAGCCAGAAGGACACCAGCGGCGCTGACGTGCCCATCGCCTATTTCAAGAAGGTGAGCGGCGCGGCCAATCTCAGCCTGTGGAGCCTTGGCGCCACGGACGCGACGCCCAGCCTCGATCCCGCCAGCGGCGCAACGCGTGGCGCCAACGCCTATTCGATGCCGTTGACCGGGGCGGCGGGCGACGCGGTGGCGCGCAACGTCGCGCGCGCCGGCCCGGCCTTGCAGATCGATTTCTACAAGGACGCCGACTGCGTCACCGAGACCACCACGGCCGACGGCATCGCCGATGGCAACCGCATCAAGCTGGACCTGGCCGGCGCGCCGCCGCTGGCGGCCAACCTTGCCGGGCAATCCTGGCCGCAATTGGGCACAACCTCCCTCAATGCGCTGACGACGCTGAAGGCGGCGGCCGCCGCCAAGCTGACCTACAGCCCGGCCTGGAGCTATGTCTACGCTGGCACGGCGATGGCCAAGGCCCAGCTCTGCAGGGACGCGGCTTGCGCACAGCTCGTGACGGAACTGAACCTGGCACCCGCCGCAGCGACAGCCGCACTGTCGATCACGCTCGGCAGCACGGCGGTCAACGCAGCCGACTTCAAGCAACTGCGCCTGCTGGGCCGCACGCCGGACGGACTGACGCTGCAGCTTGACGCGCAGGCTTGCACAGCCAAGGGCGCCGGCCTGCCCTGCTAGCGAGCCATTGGGCCGTATTGGGCGTGCCCGATGTCACGCGCCGGCCAGGTTCAAGCGGCGTCTTGTTGCCATTGGTAAGCGGGCCGCCTAAGGGCAACCTCAAGTTACCGCGATAAGCCCTGAGCGGCCATCATGCGCGGCCCCTCACCCTCGCGACCGACGACGATGCGCCCGCCTGCTCCTCCCTTCGCTCGCCCCAGCAGCGTCATGTCCGCCGGCGCGTGGGTCATTTCATTCACGCTGGCCTTGGCCGGCTGCGGCGGCGGGGGTGGTGGTGGCAGCAACAGCAGCCCCGCCAGCGCCGACCCCACGCCCGCCGCCGCCGCCGTGCCGCCGATGACGCAGCGCGACGCGGTGCGCCTGGCCTCGCAGGCGAGCTTCGGCGCGACCGAGGGCATGGTCACGCAGATGCGCACGCAAAGCGCCGCGGCCTGGGTGCAGGCCCAGCAGCAGTTGCCGCAGGCCTCGCGCTACACCTCGGGCGGCACGAGCGCCGTCCACACCGACACGACCGGCGCCGGCTTCTGCGACCAGGCCGCCAACAAGGGCGACAACTGCTGGCGCGACGCCTTCTCCAGCCAGCCGCTGCTGTGGGACTTCTACCGCAATGCCGTCAACCAGCCCGACCAGCTGCGCCAGCGCGTCGCCTTCGCGCTGCAGCAGATCGTCGTCGTCAGCAACTTCGAGGTGGAAGGCACCTACGGCCTGCGCCGCTACCAGAACGCGCTGCTGGAGAACGCCTTCGGCAGCTACCGCGACGTGCTGCGCCAGGTGGCGCTGAGCCCGGTGATGGGCGACTACCTGAATGGCGTCAACAACGACAAGACCGCGCCCAACGAGAACTTCCCGCGCGAGCTGCTGCAGCTCTTCTCGCTGGGCACCTGCCTGCTGGAGGCCGACGGCAGCCTCAAGGGCGGGCGTTGCCAGCCCACCTACGACAACGCCACCGTCCGCAACTACGCCTATGCGCTGACCGGCTGGACCTACCCCGCCGGCGGCAAGTCCAAGTGGGGCTGCTCGCCCAAGGGCGCCAACTGCCAGTTCTACGACGGCGAGATGGCGCCGCTGCCGGGCCTGCACGACAGCGCCGAGCGTGCGCTGCTGGCCGGCGGCAAGAAGGCCGCCGGCAGCACGCCCGCCCAGGCGCTGGACGCCGTGCTGGACAGCCTGCTGGCCCACCCCAACATGCCGCCCTTCATCGGCCGCCAACTCATCCAGGCCCTGGTGCGCTCCAACCCGACGCCCGCCTACGTGGGCCGCGTGGCCGCGGCCTTTCAGAGCGGCACGTTCAGCAAGGACGGCCTCAGCTTCGGCACGGGCAAGGCGGGCGACCTGGCCGCCACCGTGGCCGCCGTGCTGCTGGACACCGAAGCCCGCGGCGATGCTGCCCCTGGGGCCCGCGGCGGCCGGCTGCGCGAGCCGGTGCTGATGATGGCCGGCGTGCTGCGCGCGCTGAACGGCCAGACCGACGGCGACGCCCTGGGCTGGTGGTGGGGCGAGACGCTGCGCCAGCATGTCTTCCGCTCGCCGTCGGTCTTCAACTTCTACCCACCCGACTACCCGGTCCCCGGCACCCAGCTGGGCGGCGGCGCCTTCGGCATTCACAACGCCAATACGTCGCTGGAAAGGCTGAACTACCTGACCTATCTGCTGAACTGGGGCGGCTCCCAGCCCTCTGCCACGGTGCCCAAGGCCACCGGCACGCAGGTCACGCTGGACGCCTTCGACGCCGACGCGGCCGATGCTGGCAAGCTCGTCGACCGGCTGTCGCTGCTCGCCCACGGCGAGGTGCTGCCCTCGGCGCCGCGCGCCAAGGTGCTGGAGGCCGTGTCCTGGTGGACGGACAAGACCGACGCCAAGACCTGGCAGCGCAACCGCGTGAGGACGGCGGCCTACCTCGTCTTCGCCGCGCCGCAATACCAACTCGTCCGCTGAGGGTCGCACCATGCACCACCACCCCACCCCCAGCCGCCGCCGTCTGCTCGCCGGTGCCCTCGGCCTTGGCACGCTGGGCGCCTTGGCGCCCCTGCGCGTGGCGTGCGCGGCCGACTTCAAGGCCCTGGTCTGCGTCTTTCTGTATGGCGGCAACGACGGCATGAACACCGTCGTGCCGATGGACGCCACCCGCCATGCCGACTACGCCAGGGTGCGCGCCGGCCTGGCCCTGCCGCTGGCCAGCCTGGGCCGCCTGGGCAACAGCGACTTCGGCCTGCACCCCGCGCTGGCCGCGCTGAACCCGCTGTTCGCGGCCGGCAGACTGGCCGTGCAGTTCAACGTCGGCCCGCTCTACGCACCGCTGACCAAGGCCCAGTACCGCGCCGACGCCGGCAAGACAGTGCTGACACCGCCCAGCCTGTTCTCGCACAGCGACCAGCAGGTGCTGTGGGAAAGTGCCAGCACCGACGCCCAGAGCCGCACTGGCTGGGGTGGCCGCGCTTCGGCGGCGCTGGGCCTGGCCAGCCCCGTCATCAGCGTGGGCGGCAATGGCCACTTCGGCCTGTCGGAACTCGCCGCGCCACTGGTGCTGCCCGGCCCGGGCGACGGCTTTGGCGCCGCCGGCCTGGCAGCGGCCGACGTGAGCTGGAAACCCAATGCGCTCAAGCTCGACGCCATGAAGGCGCTGGCTGAGCAGTCGGCCGACACCGACCTCGCCGGTGCTTTCCAGAAGCAGCAGATCGACGCCTTTGCGCTGTCCGAACAGCTCGGTGCTCTGGTCCAGCGCAAACCCGGCGAGGCGGGCAGCAACATCGCCATCGACACCGCCTTTGCACCCCTGATCGCCAACGGCAACGTCAGCACCGGCATCGGTAAACAGCTCTACCAGGCCGCCAAGCTGCTGGACGTGCGCGCCACGCTGGGCGGCAACCGGCAGATCTATTTCGCCCAGCTCGGCGGCTTCGACACGCATGGCGAGCAGGTCGCCGGCGACGCGACGGCGGGGCATCACGCAGGCCTGCTCAAGCAGCTCGGCGATGCCCTCGCCTGCTTCCAGGCCGCGCTGAAGGCACTGGGCCTGGCCGAGGCCGTCACCACCTTCACGCAAAGCGACTTCGGCCGCACTTTCAAGCCCAACAGCAGCAGCGGCACCGACCACGCCTGGGGCAACCACCACCTCGTGCTGGGCGGGGCCGTGAGGGGCGGCTTCTATGGCAGCTACCCGACGCTGGCCGTCGGTGGGCCGGACGACGCCAGCATGAACAGCTGGGACGAGCAGGGCCGCTGGATTCCCACCAGCTCGGTCGACCAGTACGCCGCGACGCTGCTGGGCTGGCTGGGCGCGAGCGCCGGGCAGTTGGACGCGGTGCTGCCCAACCTGGCCAACTTCGGCAGCGCGCGCACGCTCGGCTTCGTCTGATGGCTCAGCCCGCCTGCACGCGTTCGGCCACGAACGCCTGGTAGGTTCGCAGCGGACGCCCCAGCAACTGCACCAGCTTTTCGGCCGCGCCGTCCGCGCCGATCTGGCCCAGCCGCTGGATGCCGCTCATCATCAGCCGCAGGTCGTAGGCCATCCAGCCCGGCGCGTTCTGTGCCAGTTGCGCCTCGAAGGCCTGCACGTCGTCACCGGCGTAATGGATGTCGCGGCCCAGCGCCTGGCTCCAGACGGCCGCCGCAGCGGGGCCGTTGATCACGTCGGGGCCGACCACTTCCAGCAGCAGGCGTGGCAGCGGCTGCGGCGCGCGGTCGCGGCGCAGCAGCTCGGCCACGGCGATGTCGGCGATGTCGCGCGCGTCCACCATCGCGCAGCCTTTTGAACCGATGGGCATGGGGAACACGCCATAGCCCTCGATGACCGGCTGCACCTGCACGTCGTTCTGCATGAAGTAGGCGGGGCGCAGGATGGTCGCCGGCAGGTCCAGTTTTTCGATCATGCGTTCCACCGTGTGCTTGCCGGTGAAGTGCGGCACATCGACGTAGAGGTCCGCGTTGATGACCGACAGGTAGACGATGCGCTGGATGCCCGCTTCGCGGGCGACGTTCAGCGCCTGCAGGGATTGCGTCACTTCGTCGGCGGCGAGCGCGTTCAGTAGGAACAGCGTGCGGATGCCTGACATCGCCTGGCGCATGGAGGCCACGTCGGCCAGGTCGGCGACGACGCCCTTGACGCCCGCGGGCAGGGACAGCGTGCCGGTCTGGCGAACCAGGGCGGTGACGTCCGCGCCCTGGCGGGCGAGACCTTGGACGACGAGGGAACCGATGGTGCCGGTGGCGCCGATGACGAGGATGCTCATTTGAAAACTCCGTGGTCTGAAGGTTGTGTCGGAAGGGACGGAACGAAAGATAGGCCGTTGCAATCCATAAACACAGGCACCAAAATCAAGACTCACTGTCTTGAATTCAAAACACATGGACCTGAACGCGCTGGTGGACTTCAACCTCGTGGCCACCCACGGTGGCTTTGGGCGGGCGAGCCGGGCCAGCCGGCGCTCCAAGGCGACGCTGTCACGCCGCGTGGCGGACCTCGAGGATCAGCTGGGCGTGCGGCTCATAGAGCGCAGCGCCAAGGGGCTGGAACTCACCGAGGCGGGGCAGCAGCTGTTGGCGCGCACGGAGGGACCCATGCATGAGGTGGTCGACGCCTTCAGTTCGGCGCGCGAAGGCTCGGCCAAGGTCGCTGGGCGGCTGCGCATTGCCGCGCCCATCCTGTTTTCGCAACTCGCGATGGGCCGGCTGGCGGCCGACTTCCGGCGCCTCTACCCCGACGTCACCCTCGACGTGGTGGCCGACGACCGCGTGGTCGACCTGGTGGAAGAGCAGTTCGACGTGGCCATCCGCCCCAACCCGCGGCCGGACACCGCGCTGGTCGGGCGTTGCTTTGCGCTGGACAGGCTGGTGGTCGTCGCCGCGCCCTCGATCGCCATGCCTGGGCCCAGCCCCACGCCCGTGCGGGTCGCTGCGGTCGTCAGCGCCTTGCTCGACGGCGCCACCTGGGCCCTCGACGACGGCCGCCTCACGGTCGAGCCCGACCCTGTGCTGCGCTTGTCGTCGATGCTGATGATCCGGGACGCTGCCATCGCCGGCGCCGGCGTCACGCGGGTGCCGCAGTCCATCGTCTGGCGGCAGCTTGCCAGCGGAGAACTCGTGCTGTGGGGCGCCGTGGCCGGCCCTGCGGTGGAGTTGTGGGTGCTGCACACCTCGCGGCGCCTGGCCAGCCCGAAGGTGAAGGCCTTCGTCGAGTTCATGGGGTCGCGCTACCCCGGCGGTTCGCTGGTGCTGAGTGGCTAGCGCCGCGGCAAAGGAAAGCTCGCCAGGCTGGCGTAGCCCTTCTTCGATACCGCCTGCACGCCGAAGACGACGTTGTCCTTGGACACCGGCAGCGTCACGCGCGTGGCCTTGCCCACGTCCTTGAACTGCTGCCAGGCGGCTGAATCGGTATCGCGCCAGACGATGCGGTAGCCAGCCACCTCGGGGTCATCACTGGCCTGCCATTCCAGCGTCGAATCGTTGGTCAGCTCACGGGCATCGAGCCTGACACCCTTGAGCGGCGCAGGCGCCCAGGCCAGCGTCGCCAGGCCGGCCAGGTTGGCCCGCGTCACATCGGCCACATAGGGGAAGTCGACGAATTCGGGCAGGTCGCCATAGACGATGCCGTTCTCGGTCCTGGGGTTCTGGTGCTGGTGGGCGAAGTTCTCGAAGGGCTCGCTGATGCGCACGGCCGCATAGCCGCGTTCGAGGAAGGGGATGTGATCGCCGCCGCGCAGATAGCGGTCGCGGCGCTGGATGAGTTGGACCGTGAAGCCGGGCATGGCCGCTTCGGCGGCCGCCTTGAGGTGGCGGCCGAGCTGGTGGGTGGGCAGGTCCTCGTTGCCACCGGCCTGCAGCAGCGGCAGCAGCTCGGCCTGCATGGCGGCAATGGACTTGGCGTCGGTCTCGCTGGCTGGACGGTTGGCGTTGGCGGCGGTCAGCAGGCGCACCAGCGGGTCGAGGCCGTCGGCGAACAGGCGCAGCCGCCTCGCGTCGCGCTGGCCGGCGTCGCCGCGCGAGCTGCCGACGATGTCGTTGGTGATCATGGCCTCGACGTTGGTGCCGGCGGCGCGGGCCTCGCGGGCCCATTGCGCGGCACCGAGCAGGCCCTGCTCCTCGCCGGGCACGGTCATGAAGACGAGGGTGGCGTCGAACTGGCGCCGCGCCATCACGCAGGCCAGCTCCATGACCGTGGCCGTGCCGGACGCGTCGTCGTTGGCACCCGGGGCTTCGCCGAGGGCGTCCATGACATCGCTGTTGCGCGAGTCGTAGTGGCCGCTGACGACGAGGACGCGGCTCTTGCTCGCGCCGCGGCCGGGCAGCGTCGCGACGACGTTGACCAGCTCGGTGGGCTGGTTGACGCGGTTGCCGGCCGGCTCGATGAAGCTCTGCTCCTCCACCTGCAGCCGCCCGCCGGCCAGTTTGGAACAGGTCGACAGCTCGGCCGTGATCCAGCGCCGCGCGGCGCCGATGCCGCGGCTGTCGGAGGCGATGTCGGACAGGGTGTGGCGCGTGCCGAAGCTCACCAGCTTGCGGATGCGCGCCTCGATGCGCGCCGGGCTGACCTCGGCCAGCATGGCCTGGAGATCGTCGGCCGGCAGGGTCTGGGCCTGGGCGGAGGCGGCGAGCAGGGCGAGGGCGAGTGTGGCGAGTCGGGCTTGCATGCAAACGATTCTGCCCTTGCCGGGTTGGCCGGCTTCTTCTACTCTGGCGGGGCCTGTGAACCCCTCTGGGGTCGGATGCGTTGCCACTCAAAAGTCCGCGAGCAAGGCGTGAGGTGAAGCCGGGGTAGGCCCCGGCGAGGCCGAGCAACGCCGCGCGCGGACTTTTGAGTGACAACCCTTCGGGAGAGGATCTGCGCGGGCGCATGGTGTTGTTGCGCGCCTGGCCTGGGCATAAGCCCAGACGGCGCCGCGCGCCTAGCCCTGCACCCGCGCAGATCCTCTCGCACCGATCCCAGAGGGGTTCGCAGGCCCCACACCGAGGAGGTGCTATGAGTGCTTCAAGCCTGGATTCACGAGTGAGCGCTATCCGAACGGTCGCGCTGGTGGGGCCCGCGTCCGCCGGCAAGACCTTGCTGCTGGACGCGCTGCTGGCCCATGCCGGCGCCATCCCACAGGCCGGCAGCATCGAGCGCGGCAGCACGGTGAGCGACCACGACCCGCTGGAGCGGCGCCTCGGCCATTCCCTGCAGTCCAGCCTCGCCCACTTCACCCACGGCGGCATCCGCGTGCACGCCATCGACACGCCCGGTGCGCCTGACTTCGTCGGCCAGGCCCTGCCGGCGCTGGAGGCGGCGGACACGGCCATCATCGTCATCAACGCGCAGAACGGCATCGAGCTGATGGCTCAGCGCCTGCTGGGCGCCGCTGGCGAGCGCGGGCTGACGCGCCTCATCGTCGTCAACAAGATCGACTGCCCCGACACCGACCTGCCCGGGTTGCTGGCCCAGATCCGCGAGGTGTTCGGCAAGGAATGCTTGCCACTGAACTTGCCCGCCGGCGGCGCCAAGCGCGTCGCCGACTGTTTCTTCGCGGCGTCCGGGGACGCCGATTTTTCGTCCGTCGCCGAAGCGCACCGGGCCCTCGTCGAGCAGGTCGTCGAGGTCGATGCGGCCTTTGTCGACCGCTACCTGACCGATGGCGACGTCGACCCGCGCGAACTGCACGCGCCGCTGGAGCAGGCCTTGCGCGAGGGCCACCTGATCCCGGTCTGCTTCTGCTCGGCCAAGACCGGCGCCGGCATTGGCGAACTGCTGTCGGCCATCGAGGCCCTGATGCCCAACCCGGCCGAGGGCAACCCGCCGCCCTTCCTGGAAGGCAAGGGCACCGAGCCCGTGCCCTACCCGGCCCGGCCCGACCCGGCCGGCCATGTGCTGGCCCATATCTTCAAGATCGTCGCCGACCCCTATCTCGGCAAGATGGGCGTCATGCGCGTGCACCAGGGCCGCGTCGCCAAGGGCGGCCTGCTCTTTGTCGGCCATGCGCGCAAGCCCATCCGCGTCGGGCACCTCTTCATGCTGCAGGGCGCCAAGCATGTCGACATCGACGAGGCCCTGCCGGGTGACCTCTGCGCCGTCGCCAAGGTGGACGACCTGGCCTTTGACGCCGTGCTGCACGACGCCCAGGAGGACGAACACATCCATCTGAAGCCGCTGGACTTCCCGACGCCGGTGCATGGCCTGGCCATCAGCCCCGCGCGGCGCGGCGATGAGCAGAAGCTCTGGGAGGTGCTGGCCCGCCTGGTGGACGAAGACCCCTGCCTGCGCATCGAGCAGGCCGGCGAAACCCACCAGACCCTGGTCTACGGCCTGGGCGAACTGCATCTGCGCCTGCTGCTGGAGCGCCTGCGCGAGCTCTACAAGGGCGATGTGCTCACCGAGCCGCCGCGCATCGCCTACCGCGAGACCATCTCGGCCCCGGCCGAAGGCCATTACCGCCACAAGAAGCAGAGCGGCGGCGCGGGCCAGTTCGGCGAGGTCTATCTGCGCGTCGAACCGCTGGAGCGCGGCGCGGGCTTCGAGTTCGTCGACGCGGTCAAGGGCGGCACCATCCCGGGCCAGTTCATGCCGGCCGTCGAGAAGGGCGTGCGCTCGGCCCTGGCCAGCGGCGTCATTGCCGGCTACCCCCTGGTGGACCTGCGCGTCGTCGTCTACGACGGCAAGCACCACTCGGTGGACAGCAAGGAAATCGCCTTCGTCACGGCCGGCCGCCGTGCGCTGATCGAGGCCGTGCGCGAGGCCCGGCCATTGATCCTGGAGCCCATCGTGCAAGTCGAGATCACCGCGCCCGAGCACGGCATCGGCGACATCACCGGCGACCTGGCCTCACGCCGCGGCCAGGTCAACGGCACGCGCGCCGCCGTGCCGGGCAGCCTCATCGTGCAGGGCCTGGCGCCGCTGGCGGAACTCGCCAGCTACCAGACGCGGCTGAACGCGATCACTGCGGGCGAAGGGCGCTACACGCTGCTGCTGTCGCACTACGAGGCGGTGCCGCCCAACACCCAGACTGCCCTGGTCGGCGCCTACAAGGCGCACGACGAGAGCGACTGAGCGGCGTCAGTGCTTGGCCTTGGCGGCCGGCTTCTTGGCCGCCGGCTTGGCCTTGGCGTCGACCGCGGTCTCGGTGTGCATCACGCACAGCCATTCGCCGTCCTTGCGCAGCCAGACGGACGAGTCGGCCATCTCCTGCTCGATCTCCTGCGACTTGCCGCGCGGCGCCAGCGTCTGTTTGGCGTGGTAGGTCAGCACGGCGGTGTCGTCGTTGGGGTACATGACCTGCATGTCGCTGAGCTTGAACGACTTGATGACCATGCTGCCCTTCTCGGCCATCTCGCGGTACTGGTCGTGGTCGAACTGCATGGCGCCATGCGAGCTGACCATCATGGACGGCTCGGCCAGCATTCCCAGGGCGGTGTCGGTGTCTTCGTCCACCATGGACTGCCAGAACTTCTTTTCCAGCGCGATGAGGGTGCTGTCTGCGGGGTGCATGCCAATCTCCTTTGACGGCCTAAAACCTCACTATGGGCGCCACCGGGCGTGCCCGCAGTAGGAGTCGCCAGCCCCGCCCGGTCGGAGCCGTCCTACGGCTCGGGTGGCGCAGAAGTGAAGGTGAAGATCCATTTATCATTGCGGTCCATGCCCAGCGCCCCCCGCGACGTCGCGCAGATCCGATTGGACAACGCGATGCGGCTGTTCGAAGAGTTCGTCAGCGCCACCGTCAAACATGCCGATGCGGCCACCTTGCGTGGCCTGGAGCGGCGCTTTGCCGAACGGCTGCAGATCCAGCCCAGCTACTGGAGCCAGATCAAGGGCCGCTCGCGCCAGATCGGCGAACGCCTGGCGCGCCAGTTCGAGCAGCTCTGCCACAAGCCGCCGGGCTGGATGGATCTGGAACACGGGGCATCGGCCCCTGTGGCGTCGCTCGCCATGCCTGCACCTGTCGCGTCTGCAGAGGCGGACTCGCCCAGCCTGCCGAAGGATGACGACGAGCGCTTCATCATCGGCCTGGTGCTGACCTACTACCGCCGCCACCCGCAGCGTGCCCGCACGCGGCTGCTGGACCTGCTCGGCGAAGTGCTCACGCCCACCGCCACGCCGGCACCCGCGCCGGTGGCCAAACCCGCCGCGCCCAGCCCGCAGGCCGAGCTGGACGAATGGCGCAGGCTGCAGGCCGGCATCGCCCCGCTCAAGCCCAAAAAGCGCTGATCCTCGGACGCATCCGTCATTGGACGGTGGGGACTACTCACGTTAGGGGTGTTGGATAAAAACCGCTTGCGCAAGAGCAACGTTTGTTTATCATTTGCGCAAGTTGTGGCGTGTTGCAGTTCTCCCGCCACAGCGAGGTCGCACACCCAAGCCCCCTGACCGCCCGGCCCGCTTGCCTCGAGCGCCAAGCCCCGGGCATCCCAAACCTTTCACGCAAACGCTGGCGCCACCCCGGGCCGAGCCGCTGCATTGCCCGCCGCCCACGCGCGGCCCCAACCGGAGCACGCCATGCCCCAGTTCACCTCTCCCCGTCCCCTGCAGATCAAGGCGCTCAAACCGCGCAATCCGCTGGTGGCACCGGCCATGAAACGCCAGGCCGGCGCCCACCGCAGCGCCCACGACGCCCATGCCCAGCGCCAGCAGGCCCGCCTCGAATTGCGACGCCTGCTGCGCGACAGATTCCCCGACGACAGCCCCTGACAACAGCGCACCGTCAGCTCCCTCATCCATCTCATGAGGGCCGGCTTGGTGCCAAGGAGACCCTCATGAGATTGATCGAGTTGAGCGGCCCCGACGCCGCCGAAACCCACGCCGCCTGGGCCCGCCGCTGGACCCGCGTCAAGCGCGCCGCCCGCGCGATCCGGCTGGTGTTCTCGCCGGCCTACCGCCGCCGGCGCGCCCGCAACCACCTGGAGTTCTATGCCGAAGCCGGCGCGCCCGAAGGGGCGCTCTACGTCGACGGCAAGCTGACTGCCCAGCTGGAAGGCGTGCGCAGGCTGTAGGAAAGGCGCCCCTCGTTCGCTCTTGCTCCGGCTGAACGCCGGCAAGTGCGAACGGTCCCCCGAGGGGACGCCGATGCTTGCCGTATTGACCGGCAAGCACATCGCCAGCCGGGCCGGCTTGGGAGCGGCCCTGCGCTCGCCCCGAAATAGTGGTGCCGTCAAAGCTGAAATGGTTGGCAAAACGGGGCCGCTTCTGACGAGCAGGCGGCCCCGCCCGGGCCTAGCATCGGGACAACATGGCCGAACGTCTGCGCCTGACCGCCCCATTGCCCAGCCTGGATGCCTGGGTGGACGCTTTTGCGCGGGCGGAGATCCCCGTGCTGGCCGAGACGGCCGAGTCGCTGGAGCACATGCGCGCGACCGAGGACGACGTCGATGCTCACGGCCTGGGCGAGATGATCGCCGCCGACCCGCTGATGACGCTCAAGGTACTGGCGCATGCCAGCGAGCTCAAGCGCAGCCACAGCTTCGGCCTGCAGGCGGCCCCCGAGACGGTGACCGCCGCCATCGTGCTGATGGGCATCACCCCCTTTTTCCGCGACTTCGGCCCGCAGCCGACGCTGGAGATGGTTCTCGCCGACAACGACGAGGCCCTGCTCGGCCTGTCACGCGTGATGCAGCGCGCCGAGCGCGCCTCACGTTTCGCGCTGGGCTTTGCCGCCCACCGCGCCGATCCCGACGCCGCCGTCATCCACAGCGCTGCGCTGCTGCACGACTTTGYCGAAATGCTGCTGTGGGTGCATGCGCCCGAGCTGGCGCTGAAGATTGCCGCGCTGCAGGAAGCTGACCGGCATCTGCGCAGCACGGCCGCGCAACGCCAGGTGCTGGGCCTCGAACTGGCCGATCTCGAGCAGGCCTTGATGCGGCGCTGGCGCCTGCCGGAGCTGCTGACGCGCATCACCAGCGAAAAGGACGGCCGCGACCCGCAGATCCGCTGCGTGCACCTGGCCGTGCGCCTGGCGCGGCACACGGCGCGAGGCTGGGATGACGCCGGTGTGCCGGACGACCTGCACGACATCGCCGAGTTGCTCAACCTCAGCGAAGCCCACGCGCTAAAGCTGCTTCACGAATTCGACTGACGCCGACGACGGCTCAGGAAAGCGACCAACCCCAAACCACCCAGGAGCAACGCAGTGCTCGTCGGCTCCGGCACCGGCGTGGCCGTGAAGTTGGCGTTGTTGGGCGCGAAGTCCGAGATGGCGGCATTGCCGGCGAAGGCGCCGTCGCGCGGCCACAGGTTGAAGGTGTAGTCCAGCTTGTTGAAGCCCGTGCTCGGCAGCAGGCTGCCGCTGACCGTGCCGGTGATGACATTGCCGCTGATGGTGACCGAGCCCGCAGGCAGGTTGCCGGCGCCGCCCACCGAGCCCGTGCCGTTGGGGCGCAGGATGACGACGCGGTCGAAGCGCACGCCGTTGATGCCCAGGCTCGCAAAACCGGCCGTGCCCGCGCCGCGGTTGACGCCCCACACATAGAAGCCCGCCGCCGTGCTGCCGGGCGCCCCGTCCAGCGTCGCCGTCAGCGTGAAGACGTCGGTACCCGGGTTGTAGAAGACGCTGGCGGACAGCACGTCCAGGTCATGGCTGCTGCTGCTGCCCGCGAATGTGGCGAGAAAGTCGCCCTGCCGGTCGGTGATGCCGTCCAGCGCATGGCTGGCCAGGGGCAGGCCGAGCAGGGCCGCAGCCAGGAGGGTCGTAACGGGAATGCGCATGCTGACTCCAGAAAGATTCGTTGAAGGGCCCGCGTGGCCCGCCTTGCGTGGACGCTCAGAACGAGGCTCTATTCCCCGCCCCCCTAGAAGTCCGGTCGCCCGACACCAGCCCGCGCAGCCTCTCGCGGCCACGCGACAGCCGCGACATCACGGTGCCGATGGGGATGTGCAGCGCCTGGGCGATCTCGGCGTAGGCCATGCCTTCCAGTGCGACGAGCAACAGCACCTCGCGCTGCTCGTCCGGCAGGGCGGCCAGCGCCTTGTACAGGTCGCGCAGGGCCAGGCGTTCGGCCTGCGTCGCCGCGACGGAAACCTCGGGGACGTGACCGTCGTCCAGCTCGACGACGTCCAGGCGGCCGCGTCGCAGCGCGTCGACATGCAGGTTGTGCATGATGCTGAACAGCCAGGTGCGCATGTCGCCCACGCCCTGCCAGAGGCCGGCACGCGACCAGGCGCGCTCCAGCGTGTCCTGCACGAGGTCATCGGCATCCTCGCGATTGCGGCGCAGCACCCGCGCGTAGCGGCGCAATCGGGGCAGCCAGCCCAGCATGGCGCCGGCGTCGGGCGACGAGGGGGATTGCAGGCTGGCCATGGCCGGTGAATACCGGCCGGCCCTTCAGCGGTTCAATTCAACGGCTCACACCGGCACAGCAGTCGTGTTCTTCAGCCTTTCCAGCACGAAGCTGGTCTTGCAGTCCTGCACGCTGGGGTGCATCAGCAGCGTGTCGCTGATGAAGCGGGCGTAGTGCTGCATGTCCTGCACCAGCACGCGCAGCAGATAGTCCATCTCGCCCGTCAGCGCTGCGCATTCGACGACCTCGGGCCAGGTCTGCACGGCGGCGCGGAAGAGATCGCGCGGGTTGCGCAGCGGGTTGTCGGTCTGCTTCTCCAGCCTGACATTGATATAGGCCGTCAGGCCCAGGCCGATGCGCTCCGGCGCCACCAGGGCGACATAGGAGGCGATGACACCCGCCTCCTCCAGCCGGCGCACGCGGCGCAGCACCGCGGAGGACGACAGGCCGGCTTCGGCGGCCAGCGCGTCATAGATAAGGCGGCCGTCGGCCTGCAGCGCGCGCAGGATGCGGCGGTCGATGGCGTCGAGCTCGATGGGTGCGTCCATTGTATTATTTTTGCAGCTTTACTGCGCCATAACAACTTATGGCGCCTCAAATTGCATGAAATCTGCGCGCATCGCGCCGCAGAATTTCCACCTTCAACGCACTCTCGACGGGGCAACGCATGGCCAAGTTCACTCCCTGGGACAACCCCATGGGCACCGACGGTTTCGAGTTCATCGAGTTCGCCGCGCCGGACCCGGCCGGCCTGGGCGCGTTGTTCGAGACCATGGGCTTCAAGGCCGTTGCCAAGCACCGCCACAAGAGCGTGACGCTGTATCGCCAGGGCGGCGTCAACTTCATCATCAACGCCGAGACCGACTCCTTCGCGCAGCGCTTCGCCCGCCTGCACGGCCCGTCGATCTGCGCCATCGCCTTCCGCGTCGACAACGCCGCCCACGCCTACAACCGCGCCCTCGAGTTGGGCGCCTGGGGCTTCGACAACAAGGCCGGCCCGATGGAGCTGAACATCCCGGCCATCAAGGGCATCGGCGACTCGCTGATCTATTTCGTCGACCGCTGGCAGGGCAAGCACGGCGCCAAGGCCGGCGCCATCGGCAACATCTCGATCTATGACGTGGACTTCGTGCCGCTGCTGGACGCCCAGGGCCAACCGGTCGACCCGAATCCGGCCGGCCACGGCCTGACCGAGATCGACCACCTGACGCACAACGTCTTCCGCGGCCGCATGAAGGAGTGGTCGGAGTTCTACGAGCGCTTCTTCAACTTCCGCGAGGTGCGCTACTTCGACATCGAGGGCAAGTTGACCGGCCTGAAGAGCAAGGCCATGACCAGCCCCTGCGGCAAGATCCGCATCCCGATCAACGAGAGCTCGGACGACAAGAGCCAGATCGCCGAATACCTGGACCTGTACCACGGCGAGGGCATCCAGCACGTGGCGCTCGGCACGACCGACATCTACAAGTCGGTCGAAGGCATGAAGGGCACGGGCGTGGCCTTCCAGGACACCATCGAGACCTATTTCGACCTCATCGACAAGCGCCTGCCGGGCCATGGCGAGAACGTCGACGAACTGCGCCGCCTGCGCATCCTCATCGACGGCGCCACCCACCTGGGCGTGGACAACGAGCTGCTGCTGCAGATCTTCACCAAGGAAGTGATCGGCCCGATCTTCTTCGAGCTGATCCAGCGCAAGGGCAACGAAGGCTTCGGCGAGGGCAACTTCAAGGCCCTGTTCGAGAGCATCGAGCTCGATCAGATCCGCCGCGGCGTGCTGACCGACACCGAAGCCAAGGCCGTCTGAGATAGCCCCTCGCCCAGCGCTCGGCCCGAAAGCCTGGAATGCCTAGGCCAGCAACGCCTCCTGGACAAGGTTCCAGGCCTCGTCCGAGTGCACGAGGCCCATATGGCCCACGCCGTCCAGCCGGTGCGCCCGCGCGCCGGCCAGGATGGCCCGCTCCGCCGGGTTGACGATCTGGTCGCAGGGCGTCCAGAAGCAGTCGACGTCGGGCAGCCCGGGCAGGGCCGCCAGCCAGGCATTGCCCAGGCGCATCTGCCGGGTGTTGATGCCCAGACCCAGCGCCGCCATGCGCGTGCCCTGGTGGGGCGAGCCCAAGGTGATGACGTGCGGCGCCTCATGGCCCGCGCCGTACTGGCGCCACCAGGCTCGCAGCGCCAGGCCGCCCATGCTGTGGGCGCAGAGGATGGGCATGCGCCCGGTGTGCGCCTTGAGCCGCTGCACGCCGGCCTCGATCTCATCGGCATAGGCGTCGATGCTGCCGAAGGCCGGCTCCAGCGACGGCGCGACAAAGGCCACGCCCTGCTCGCGCAGCCGCTCCATCCAGCCGTTCCAGCGCCCGCGGTTGCAGGAGAAGCCGTGCACCAGCAGCACGCCGCGCCCGGCGCCCGCCGGCAGGTGGTCGGGCTCGGCCCATTCCCGCCAGGGCTGGCGCCAGGAGAAGGCCAGCTCGCTGGCGATCACTTCCCTGGCCCAGGCCCGCAGCAGCTGGCTCCAGGTTGGGGCCGGCCGGTTGACCCAGCGCAGCTGCAGGAAGCCACCGGCCAGGATGGCCGCATGCAGGCCCAGCGTCAGCACGCCCCAGGCCCAGCCAAAGCGCCAGCCGACCGCCAGCGCCACGGCCAGCCTCAGCAGCACCCAGATCCTTTGCAGTCGTCCATTCATCGCCCGAGTGTAGGAAGGCAGAATTCCGCCGACCCATGGACCATCTCAGTGCCGAATCCCTGCTGAAGGAGCTGCGCGCCGTCGACGCCGAACGCGCCCGCCGTGCCACCGACCCCGAGCTCGAAGCCCGCGTCCAGGCCCTGAAGACCTACCAGCAGCGCCGCTTCGCCGCCAGCTACGCCGACCTGCTGGCCAACCCGCGCTACGAAGCCGCCACGCGCTTCTTCCTGCACGAGCTCTACGGCCCCGACGACTACCGCCAGCGCGACGCCCAGTTCGCCCGCGTCATCCCGACGCTGACCCGCCTCTTTCCCGAGGAGGTCGTCGACACCGTCGCCAGGCTGGCGCGCCTGCATGCCCTGTCCGAGCGCCTGGACACACGCATGGCCGAGCATCTGCTGTCGCCAGAGATCACGGCCCATGACTACGGCATCGCCTGGCGGGCCTGCGGCGAGCCGGCCTCGCGCCAGCAGCAGATCGAGCTGACGATGGCGGTCGGCGAGGCGCTGGACAAGCTCACGCGCAAGCCCCTGCTGCGCCAGACGCTGAAGCTGATGCGCGGCCCGGCGCAGATGGCCGGCCTGGGCGCGCTGCAGAGTTTTCTCGAAAGCGGCTTCGACACCTTCCGCGCGATGCGTGGCGCGGGCGAGTTCCTGTCCACTGTGCGACACCGCGAGGACACACTCGCACGCGCTTTGTTTCGTGCCGATGCCTCTGCGTTAGGGCAACTCCCCTAGCTTGATGTAACCGGCCGTCCCAACATCATCGGCTTCACCCAGCGCACGCCAGAAGGGCCCGCCGATGACCGCCGTACTTGCCGAAGTCACCGAAGTGACATCCCGCGCCAAGCCCTGGCTGGCCAGCTATCCGGCCGGCGTGCCGGCGCAGATCGACACCCGCGTCTACGGCTCGCTGGTGGACCTGCTCAACGAGGCCTTCCGCAAGCACGCCCAGCGCGACGCCGCCATCTGCATGGGCCAGCGCATGCGCTTCAGCGAGGTCGACCAGCTGTCCACGCAGCTCGGCGCCTGGCTGCAGGCCCAGGGGCTGAAGCAGGGCGACCGCGTCGCCATCATGATGCCCAACCTGCTGCAGTACGGCGTGGCCATCGCGGCCATCCTGCGCGCGGGCTTCGTCGTCGTGAACGTGAACCCGCTGTACACGCCACGCGAGCTGGAGCACCAGCTCAAGGACTCGGGCGCGCGCGCCATCGTCGTGCTGGAGAACTTCGCGCACACGCTGTCCGAGGTCATCAACGCGACCGACGTGAAGCATGTCGTGCTCGCCTCCATGGGCGACCTGTTGAACTGGTGGAAGGGCCCGCTGATCAACTTCGCGGTGCGCCACCTGAAGAAGATGGTGCCGGAGTTCCGCTTGGCCCAAGGCGACGGCCGCACCGTCGTGCGCTTCAACGAGGCGCTGCGCCACGGCGAGCGCCTGTCGCTGAAGAAGGCCGAGCTCGGCCCCGACGACGTCGCCTTCCTGCAGTACACCGGCGGCACGACCGGCGTGTCCAAGGGCGCCACCCTGCTGCATCGCAACATCGTCGCCAACATCCTGCAGGTCGAGGCCTGGTTCCAGCCCATGCTGGCCAAGCTGCCCGACCAGAACATGCAGTTCACCAATGTCTGTGCGCTGCCGCTGTATCACATCTTCGCGTTGACGGCCTGCTTCATGCTCGGCGCGCGCATGGGTCACCTCAACATCCTCGTGCCCAACCCGCGCGACATCCCCGGCTTCATCGACACGCTGCGCGGCCACAAGATCCACATCTTCCCGGCCGTCAACACGCTGTTCAATGCGCTGGCCGCCGACCCGAGCTTCTCGCGCCTGGACTTCTCCGAGCTCGTCATCTCCAACGGCGGCGGCATGGCCGTGCAGCAGGCCACGGCCGAGAAATGGCTCAAGGTCACGGGCTGCCCGGTCGTCGAAGGCTATGGCCTGTCCGAGACCTCGCCGGCCGCCACCATCAACCCGCTGGACCAGCGCGCCTTCAACGGCAGCATCGGCCTGCCGGTGCCGTCCACCGAGATCGCCATCCGCGACGACGACGGCAACGATCTGCCCATCGGCGAGCGCGGCGAGATCTGCATCCGCGGCCCGCAGGTCATGGCCGGCTACTGGAAGCGCCCCGACGAGACCGCCAACGTCATGTGCGCCGACGGCTTCTTCAAGACCGGCGACATCGGCATCATGGATACGCGCGGCTATGTGCGCATCGTCGACCGCAAGAAGGACATGATCCTGGTCAGCGGCTTCAATGTGTACCCGACCGAGATCGAGCAGGTCGTCAACATGCACCCCGGCGTGCTGGAGTGCGCCGCCATCGGCGTGCCGGACGCCAAGTCCGGCGAGGCCGTCAAGCTCTTCGTCGTCAAGAGCGACCCAGCCCTGGCCGAGGAAGACCTGGCCAGCTATTGCACGGCGCAGATGACGGCCTACAAGCGGCCCAAGTTCATCGAGTTCCGCGACGAGCTGCCCAAGAGCAACGTCGGCAAGATCCTGCGCCGCGAGCTGCGCACCACGACGGCCTGAGGCGGCCGCCGCGCGCGGCGGGCTTCAGAACGGGTTGTTTTTCGCGCGGCCCAGGAAACTGGAGCCCAGGTCGGCCTGCGCCTTCGGGCCCAGCAGCGTGTCGCCGGCCCACATCCACTGCGTCGCATTGGCGTCGGTCACCAGCGTATCGATCGTGCAGTCCTGCGCCGCGACGTCGGTGCGGCAGGCCGCATCCGTCACGTTGACGAAACCGGCGATGCTGGGGAAGCGGACGCGCTGCTGGACGTACTCGTCAAGCAGCACCAGGCCAACCAGGCGACCGTCGTTCAGCAGGTTCAGGCGCATGGTCGTGTTGAAGGCCGCGCTCAGGTCATTCAGGAAGATGGCGCGGTCGATGTCGGTCTGCTGCTGCCTTTCCTTCTGGCCGAAGGGCGTGACGCCGACGTCGAAGATGGTGCTCACCACCACACGGCCGTTCGCGTTGGCGATGCGGTTGACCTGGTCGGCCAACAGCTTGCCACGGGCCTTGGCCTCGTTGATCAGCGAGTCACGGCTCTGCTGCGGGAACTGGCGGTAGAGCTCGACGATGTCGTTGACGCCGACCATGATGGCCACGATGTCCTTGGGCCCGAAGCGGTCGTTGGACAGGTGCTGGTCGATCTTGTCGCGCACGTCGGCCACTTTCTGGCCCGCCGCCGCGTACATGATGCCCTGGGGCAGCGCGACGAAGTCGGTGTTGCACTGCGGGTAGACGAAGCTGAAGCCGGCGGCCAGGATCTGGCTCCAGATCGGGCTCTGCTTGCAGTCCACCAGCTTGGTGTCGGCGTTCAGGCCGTTGATCGTGTACTTCTTGCCGCTTTGCAGGATGGTGCCCATCTCGTCGCCGAAGGCGATGACGCGGGTGGGCGCAAAGGGGTCGATCTGCTGCGTGCTGCCGCCGCCGCAGCCGGCGATCAGCGCGGCCGCCGCAATCGTGGCCAAGGCCAGGCCGCGCTTCAATTTCTGGGACACAACACGTTGCATGACGATCAACTCAGGGACAAAAACTCAATCAGTGAAGGCGGCAGCGGCCCGGCTGAGCCGGTCCCGCACGCCATCCCAGGCGGGGTCGCGCGGTGGCGCTTCGACCCAGATCTCGCGGGCGCCGGCCGCATCCAGGGCCCGCAGCACCGCAAACAGTTCGTGGGCCGCTGCCGCCGGGTCGGCCGGCAGGGCCTGCCAACGCCAGGCTGGCAACTGGGCGCGTGAATATACCGCCACCCCTTCCAGGCCCCCGCTGGCGGCCGCTGTGGCCAAACGTAAAGCCAGGGCCTCGGCATCCAGCAGGCGCACATGGGCGCTCGGCGCGTAGTGGGCTGCCAGCGTGCCCGAGGCCTTGGGCGCGGTGGCGTCCGGTTCGGCCAGCGTCTGGCCCAGGGCCGCCTCGATGCGAGGGCGGCTGAGCAGGCCGGGGCGCAGCAGGGTCGGCGTGGCGCGGCTGCAGTCGACGATGCTGGACTCGATGCCGACCTCGCAGGCGCCACCATCGAGCACCATCAGGCCGGGGCCGAATTCCTCGGCGACATGTCTGGCCAGCGTCGGGCTGACCCGGCCGAAACGGTTGGCGCTGGGTGCGGCCACGCCCTCGACGCCCAGTTCGCGCGCCGCCGCCAGCACGGCGCGGGCGACCGGGTGGGCCGGCGAGCGCAGTGCCACCGTGGCATGGCCCCCGGCCGCGGCCTCGGCCATGCCGGCCTTGCGCGGCACGATGACGGTCAGCGGACCGGGCCAGAAGGCCTCCATCAGCCGGCGCGCCGAGGCGGGCAGGTGGTCGGCAAAGGGCTCGGCACCGGCGACGTCCAGCACATGGACGATCAGCGGGTGGTCGCTCGGCCGGCCCTTGGCGGCAAAGATCTTGGCCACGGCCGCGTCGCGGTCGGC
Organism: Roseateles sp. P2_H4; assembly: GCF_056403315.1. Lineage (NCBI taxonomy): Bacteria > Pseudomonadati > Pseudomonadota > Betaproteobacteria > Burkholderiales > Sphaerotilaceae > Roseateles > Roseateles sp. P2_H4. Next base: position 123,540 of record NZ_JBFUFR010000019.1, read on the forward strand.
TCGCGCGGCCAGGCCATAGACCGTCTCGGTCGGCAGGCCCAGCAGCTCGCCGTCGGCCAGGCGGCGCGCGGCGGCCTGCACGGCTTCGGGGTCGTGACCGGGAAGGACCAGCATCAGAAGTCGGTCGGCAGACCCAGCATGGCGGCGGCCTGCAGGGCCACGTCGTGCGCCGCCGCGGGCGAGTCGGCCGTGATGTTCAGATGGCCCATCTTGCGGCCGTGGCGCGCCTCGGCCTTGCCGTAGAGATGCAGATGCGTGCCGGGCAGGGCCAGCACCCGCTCCCAGGCCGGCGGCGTCGGGCCGCCATCCTCGTTGAACCACAGGTCGCCCAGCAGGTTGAGCATGACGCTGGCCGAATGCTGACGCGGCTCGGGCAGCGGCAGGCCGGCCAGCGCCCTCACCTGCAGCTCGAACTGCGACACGTCGGCACCGTTCATCGTCCAGTGGCCGGAGTTGTGCGGCCGCGGCGCCATCTCGTTGACGACCAGGCGGCCATCCTGCAGCCAGAAGAACTCAACGCACAGCACGCCGACGTAGTCCAGCGCGGCGGCCACCTGGCGGGCCGCGGCGACGGCGAGCTTGTCCACCTCGGCCGGCACGTCGGGCGCCGGCACCTCGGTGACGGCCAGGATGCCGCCGCGGTGCAGGTTCTGCTGCACGGGGAAGTTGACGATCTGGCCGTCCGCGCCGCGCGCCACCAGCACGCTCAGCTCGAGCTTCAGCGGCAGCAACTGCTCCAGCACGCAGGGCACGCGCTTGAGCCCTTCCCAGGCCTGGGCCAGCTCGGCCGCGGTCGCGACGCGTACCTGGCCCTTGCCGTCATAGCCCATGCGGCTGGTCTTCAGGATGCCGGGCAGCAGGGCGGGGTCGACGGCCGCCAGCTCGATCTCATTGCTGATGACGGCATGCGGCGCACAGGGCACGCCGGCCGCCTCGAAATGCGCCTTCTCGATGGCGCGGTCCTGGCAGACGGCGACGGCCGCCGCGGCGGGCGCCACGATGCGCATGCCGGCCAGCGTGTCCAGCGCCAGGGCCGGCACGTTCTCGAACTCGGTCGTGATGGCGTCGCAGTCGCGCGCCAGTTGGGCCAGGCCGAAGGAGTCCAGGTAGTCGGCCTTGATGTGCTTGTCGGCCACGGCACCGGCGGGGCTGATGGCGTCCGGGTCCAGCACGATGCAGCGGTAGCCCAGGGCCTGGGCCGCGTGCACGAACATGCGGCCGAGCTGGCCGCCGCCGAGGACGCCAAGCGTCGCGGCACCGGGGAGCAAAGCAGTCATCAGCGCAGTTCCTCGCTCATCGCGCAGGCGACTGCTGTCTGTTTGGTGCGAAAGGCATTCAGCTTGTCCAGCAGCGCGGCGTTGCCGGTCGCCAGCATCGCCACCGCGAACAGCGCCGCATTGGCCGCGCCGGCATTGCCGATGGCAAAGGTCGCGACCGGGATGCCCTTGGGCATCTGCACGATGGAGTGCAGGGAATCGACGCCCTGCAGATGGCGGCTGGCGACCGGCACGCCCAGCACCGGCACTGTCGTCTTGGCGGCCAGCATGCCCGGCAGATGGGCGGCACCGCCGGCGCCGGCGATGATGGCCTTGAGCCCCCGGCCGGATGCGGCCTCGGCATAGGCGAACATCTCGTCGGGCATGCGGTGGGCGGAGACCACCTTCGCCTCAAAGCCGACACCGAACTCGGTCAGAATCTCGGCTGCCAGCTTCATCGTTTCCCAGTCACTGCTGGAGCCCATGACGATGCCGATGACGGCATCCGGGTTCGTGGGGGCTGAGATAGGCAAATCGCGCTCCGGGGCTCAGGAAAGCCTTGAATTGTAGAAGCCGAGGCTCCACCTCCCTCCCGCCATGATCGACATCACCCTCCAGAACTTCGAAGCCGAACTCATCAATGCCTCCCAGACCCAGCCCGTGCTGCTGGACATCTGGGCGCCCTGGTGCGGCCCCTGCCGCACCCTCGGCCCCATCCTGGAGAAGCTGGAAACCGCCTATGCCGGCCGCTTCACGCTGGCCAAGCTGAACAGTGACGAGGTGCCCGAGATCGCCACCCAGCTCAGCCAGATGTTCGGCGTGCGCTCCATCCCCTTCTGCGTGATGTTCGCCGGCGGCCAGCCGGTGGACGGCTTCGTCGGCGCCCTGCCCGAGGCCCAGATCCGCGAATTCCTGGACAAGCATGTGCCGGCCGGCGAGGAGCTCGAGGCCGAGGCCGACCTGGCCGAAGCGGAAGGATTGATGGCCGAAGGTGACCTGGAGGCGGCCCTGGCCAAGCTGGCCCACGCCGTGCAGACCGACCCGGGCAATGACACTGCCCGTTTCGACTACGTGAAGGCTCTGCTGGAGCTCGGCCTGCTGGGCGACGCACAGGCGGCCTTCGCCCCGGTGGCCGCCAAGGCCGCCGACACGCTGACGCCTTCCCCGCGCCTCGCCGCGCTGGCCACCTGGCTGAGCGCCTTCGAAGCCGCCGCCGGTGCCGACCCGGCCGCGCTGCAGGGATCAATAGCCACCAACAAGCGCGACTTCGACGCCCGCTTCTCGCTGGCCCAAGTCCACCTCGCCGGCCAGCGCTTCACCGAAGCCATGGACGAGCTGCTGGAAATCATCATGCGCGACAAGGCCTGGAACGGCGAAGCCGCGCGCAAGACCTATGTGGCCATCCTGGAGCTGCTGGCCAAGCCGGCACCCAAGCCGGCCGCCGAGGCCAAGAGCGGCACGCTGGAACTGGCCGGCAAGGCGGCCGTCGTGCACAGCGACCCGCTCATCGACAGTTACCGCCGCAAGTTGTCGATGGCGCTGTTCTGATCAGCGGCGCCCGATCAGGGCACGCCGCTGTTGCCGCGATTGCCGCGGATGTCACGCAGCCTGACGCATTCCGGGTCGTTGTGATAGATCGGCTTTTCACACTGCCGGTCGATGCACCAGGCACGCGCGAACAGCACCCGGCCGCCGCAGGCCTCGTTGGCGGTGCGGGGCTCGCTGGACGGAGCGGGCGTGGACGCGGGCGGCGGCGCCGCCTTGCTCGACGGGACGGCCGGGCTGGGCGCCGCCGGCTCGGGCGCCGCGAACACCGGGCTGCGCGGCACCACCGGGCGGAAGTCGCCTGCCTTCTCGGTCGTCATGGGCCTGGACGTCGCGTCACGGCGCGTCGGCGCCGAGGCGGGCGTTGACGCCGGACGGGTGTTCACACCGGTCGCGGCCGAGGCCGGCGCGGGCTTGACAGGCGCTGCCACCACCGGCGCGGGTGCCGGCGCCGATGCCGGCACAGGCTGAGGAGGCGGCGCACTGGCCACCGCGGCCTGGGGTTCGGGCTGGGGCTGCTGCACGGGCGCAGGCGCGGGTGCCGGCGCCGGTGCCGCCACGGACGCGGCCGGTTCAGCCGGCGTGAGCTCGGGCTTGGCCGGGCCGCCGCGCAGCTGCATGACGAAGAGGCCGAGCAGCAGCACGGCGCCGACGCCGCCGCCGATCATGGCTGGCATCCGCCACGCGGGCGGCTGCGACGCCACGGCCTGGGCCGGCGGCTTTGCAGCCCGCGGCGGGGGCGGCGGCGGAGGCTTGGGCGCGGACTTGCGCAGCGGCACGACGACGGTGGCATCGTCGTCATCGCCCGGCAGCGGGCCCTGCACCGTGTCGGCGAACTCGAGATCCAGCGGTTCGGGCGCCGCGGGCGGTGGCGGCGCGGCCCGCGGCGGGGCGGCCTGGGGC
>NZ_JBFUFR010000020.1:0-126351 GCF_056403315.1 Roseateles sp. P2_H4
GTGCAGGGCCTGCACGGCGCGGGCGATCTCGGCACGGTCGGGCACGCGGCCGCCCAGGGCCTCCAGCGCGGCGTCGTCCACGCGCACCAGCAGCAGCGGCAGCTCGGCGCCCGGCGCCAGCGGCCCGCGCCAGCCCATCTGCCAGTCCAGCTGCCATTGGTCGGGCCGTTCCAGGACGGGCATGTCGGCCCGCCCCGCCAGCATGGCGAAGCCGAGCAGCGCGGCCGCAAGGCCGATCAGCAGATAGCCCAAGCCTGCTGCGCGTCTCAATCCAGAGACCCCAGGCGCTGTTCAAGGCGCTGCACCTTGTCGGCCGTCCAGGCCACGGCGGAAACGCACTGGCTGGCGTCGCAACGGGTGCCGTTGAGGGCCTTCTGCAGACGCACCGGGTAGCGCGGCTTGATGCCCCGCGTCTGCGGGCCGGCGGGCTCGACATCGACCTCGCCGGTCTTCACATGCACGGCGGTGGCGCGGTCATCGCCGACCTCGACGCTGAACTCGGTGCCGCGCACGGCCGTCACGGCGGTCGGCGTGCGGACCCGCCAATTGCCACCGACGGACGGCGTCACACGCTGGCCGATGAGGCCGGTTTCCAGCAGGAATTCGGCGGTGCGCGGTTGACCGGCGGAGGCGCTGAAGACCTCGATGCGCAACTGGCTCTTGTCGGCCAGCACGAGGACGGAACCGTCGGTGAACTTCAGCCGCACGCGGCCGGCGGCGCCGGTGCGCAGCGTGGTGCCGACGTCGAGCTTGTCGCCCACCGCCAGCGCCTTGCCGTCGACTCGTTGCGCCTCGCCACTGACGGCCAGCACCTCGCAGGCCTGCTGGGCAAAGGCCGCTGAACTCAGCAGGGAAAGACACAAGACCAGGGCACGCATTTCAAGACTCCTATCGACTCGGATCACCAAACAGGGCGTATCCGGCCCAGTAGAACGGATGCGTCCAACGGCCGCCACCGAGAGTTCCCTCGATCATCCCCATTTGAGCCATGCGCAGGGCCTCGGCGCGCGGGGCCTTCGCGGAGAAGGTGGCTGACGTCAGCGCCGCGGCCGACGAGGTCTCGACGGCCCAATGCGTGGCCAGCACGGAACGGCTGCCGGCGAAGAAGAAGCCGCGAACCAGGCCCGACATGGCCGCCCCGCCCTGCTCGCCGGCGGCGGTGTTGCAGGCCGACAGCAGCACGGCCTGGGCGTTCAGGCGCAGCGTCAGCACATCGTCGAGTTCCAGCAGCGGCGACGCGCCCGCGTCCTTGCCTGGAGCCAGGGCCAGCGCCGGCTTGGACACACCGGGCAGCTCGCCCGGCATCAACCCGTGCGTGGCGAAGGCGACCATGCGGCGGTCGGCCAGCGGCGCGGCCAGCACGGCCTCACGCGTGGCGGCGGCGCCGAGCAGCAGATCGGCCTGGGCGTTCGCGCCCAGAGCCTTGGCCAACGCTGTCAGCTCGGCGCGAGTCTCGGGCAGGGGCGGGATGTCGCCATAGCTGAAACCCCAGGCGGCGTCGTACTTGGTGGCGCCGCTTCCCAATGCCGCGCGACCGGGCTTGGCGCTGGACTTGAACTGCGGGTCGCCGACGCCGAACAGCGGCTTGGCCGCCGACGCCGGTGCAGCCGCACGGCGCAGCGCGAACAAGGCGCCGGCCGAAGGCAGCTGGGTGACGGCCATGCGGCGGGCGACGAAGGCAGCGGGCTCGGCCGAGGTCAGCGCGGCGGCAAACGGCATCGCGGCCAGCGCGCCGTCGGCCGCGACAAGCAGGCTTTTCACGTCGGCGCCGGGCTGCAGCGGCGCGACGAGTTCGCGCCAGACCTCCTGCAGTCCCGCCACCGGCAAGGTCGGCGACCGTCCGGTGCTGAGGTCCAGTGCCGCGCGGATCTGTGCCACCTTGTCGGCCCAGCCGGCCGCGCCGATGCTGGAGGCCGCGAAGCGTGTCGGCGCGCCGGGCGTGACCCACCAGGCCAGCGTCGCGCCCTCCAGCGGCTGCAGGACGAGCAGGGCCTCGCCGGGCGACATCAGCTTCTGCAGCGTGGCCGGCCCCGGCAAGGTGGGCGTGACGAGATCGGCGTAGGCCGGGTAGGCCTTGGCGACGCGCTCGCGCTGCGCGTTCAGCGCCTCGCGCGCGGCCTGGGCCTGCTCACGCCCCGCCGTCACCTGCTCGCGCAGCGCAGCAAGCTCGTCGGCCATGGCCTTCTGCCTCTTCTTGCGCTCGGCATCCGGCAAGGCCTTCAACTCGGCCTTGGTCTCCTCGCTGCCGTTGCGGCGACGCAGGCGGTCTTCCTCGCTCAACTGGGTGGCCAGGGCGCCGTTGCGCGAGCTGGCGGCGGCGCGCAGATTGGCCTCCTCTTCCAGCAGGCCGCGCAGGGCCGGCGTGGCGGCCAGCAGGCGAGCGGTCGCATCGGTCAGCGCGCGGTGGGCGGCGCCGGCCTGCAGGCGGTCGGCCACCTGCATGGCGCGGTCGGTCCACGCGGGCTCCAAGGTCTCGCCACGCAAGGCCCGGGCGCCGACTTCACGCAGGAACTCGTCGAAGGCCAGGCCCAGCACGAAGCCGCGGGCGCCGTTGAGGTCCAGGTCCTGCCAGCCGCCGGGGCTGTCGAGCAAGGCCGTGAACAGCGGCTGGTAGTCGCTCCACGCGCCGGCCATGTCACCCTTGAGCAGGCGCACGAGGGCGCGCACGCCGCTGGCCTCCTGCGTCTGCGGGTGGGCCTCGCCGTAGAGACGCTGGCGGTAGCGCAGGATGCGCTCGACGGCGTCCATGGCCTCGTCGAAACGGCCGTTCTTGGCGGCCAGCAGCGCGCGCAGCCGCCAGTCGCTGGCGCGGTCCCTGGCCAGGCTGTCGGCCGGCAAGCTGGCCAGGAAGTCGCGGTAGAAGGCATCGGCCTCGGGCCAGCGGCGCAGGCCGATCAGCGCCCTCACCTGCTCCTGGCGCGCCAGCCAGCGCGTGTGGCTGGCAGCACTGGCGCCGGAGCGCTGCAGCATGTCGTCGGCCCGCTGCGCGTTCTCCAGCGCCGCAGCGTATTGGCGGGCGGCCACCTGGGCCTGGCCGAGGCGGTAGCTCCAGCGCGCACCCAGCGCCTCGCTCAACTGGCCGGCCCGCCACAGCGCGAGATTGCCCTGCGCCACCTGGATGGCCTCGGGCGCGCGGCCGTGGCGCACCAGGGCATAGACCAGCATGCCCTGCGAGCCGTCATACCAGCCATAGGCATCCTGCACGGCCGGGTCGCGTGGCGGGCGCTGGCCACCGCCGGGAAGCTTGCGTGCGTCCTCCACGCCCTTCTGCGCCAGGCGCACGGCCTCGCGCATCGTCGCCACGGCATCACCCAGTCGCCCCTCCCAGCGTTCGATCTCGGAGCGCACCTGCAGGTGGTCGACGCGCAGCCGCAGCGTCGCCGCCGGGTCGCGGTCTCCGAGTGCTTCCTGCGCCTGCTTGACCAGGCTCTGCGCGCGCGACCACATGCGCTCCATGACCGCGCGGTCGCGCGCCTGAGCCAGCGCGTAGACGTGGCGCAACGCGGCCGCCGCCCTCGTGGGCAGGCTCAGTGTCGTGTCGCTGGCGAAGGCGTCCGCCGCCACCATGGACTGGCCCGAGCTGCCCCAGATGAACTCGGCGCTGAGGTATTGGCGGATCCAGATCTCGCCGCCGGGCTGGCTGCGGCCCAGCGTGGCGAGTTCGCGCAGCAGCTCTACATATTTGCCGCGCTGCTCCAGCGCCTGCGCCGCGCGGGCCTGGCGCTGCAGCAGCGCATAGCGGGCCGCGGGCTCGGCGGGCAGCGGCTGGTTCAGCAGGGCCTGGGCTTCGGCCGCGGCCATGGCGACAGGGGCCTCGCCGTCGTCCTCGTCTTCCACCTGGGCAAGGGCCAAGGACGCCGCGGCCAGCAGCAGGCCGCCCAGCCAGAACTTGTAAATCCTCATGCCCCCACCTCCTGCGAAGGAATGCTAGGGCTTCAGCGGAAGCGGCGGCAGGCGGTCTGCCCGGATACTCGCGCCGCAAAAAAATACTTCAGGGAGTTCCCATGACGCTTTCCGACTTGGCACGCCGGCTGCGCAGCTGCGCCCTGCTGCTGCTCGTCACGGCCTGCGGCGGTGGCGGTGGCGGTGGCGGCGGCACGCCACCCCCTCCGCCTGTGCAGGCCACCGCGCCCAGCATCACCACCGCGCCTGCGGCACTGACCGTCGACGATGGCGCCGTCGCGAGCTTCAGCGTGTCGGCCCAGGGCACGGGCACGCTGAGCTACCAGTGGTCGCGCAACGGCGCGCCCATCGCCGGCGCCACATCGGCCACGCTGTCCCTGTCGACCGCGCAACTGGCCGACCATGGCGCGCAGTTCAGCGTCACCGTCAGCAATGCTGCCGGCAGCACGACGAGCACGGCCGTCACGCTGAGCGTGCGGGCCATCGCGATCAGCCTGCAGACCGACCTGCCCGCCACCACGCAGGCCGAGGCGGGCGCCAGCCGCAGCTTCAGCATCGAGGTGCGCGGTTCGCAGCCGCTGACCGTGCAGTGGCTGCGCGACGGCGCCCCCATCACAGGCGCCACGGCGTCCAGCTATACGATGGCCGCCCTGCATTACGGCGACGACGGCGCGCGCATCTCGGCCCAGATCAGCAACGCCGCCGGCTCGGTGCAGAGCCAGGCCAGCCGCATCACCATCGCCGCCAAGTCGCCCAAGCTGATCACGAGCTGCCAGGAGATCACGCAGCCCGGCAGCTACACGCTGGACCGCGACATCGCCGCGATGCGCGACGACGGCAAACCCTGCATCGACATCCACGACACCAGCGATGTGCTGCTGGACTGCGCCGACCATGAGATTGCCAACACGATCCACGCGCTCGGCGTCCACGCGCTGCACATCACCAACGCGGACCGCGTCGCGCTGCGGCATTGCCGTATCCGCGCGGGCTGGAACGACATCCGCAAGAGCCGCGACCTCAGCATCACCGACAACGCCATCTCGCCCGGTGACCTGGCGCAGCCAAGCATCTTCAACGTGCAGAACGTCGAACGCCTGCGCTTCGACGGCAACCAGCTGACGGGCTCCTACCAGCACTACTACGCGAGCAATTCCACGATCTCCAACAACAAGGTGAAGACGGTGCCCAACGAGGTCGTGGCCGCGCTGCTGGTGCTCAATATGGGCAGCAACAACCGCGTGATCGGCAATCAGCTAGACGGCAGCTGGGACTCCAAGGTGGCCAGCTGGAATGGCGCCGACGATGGCATCGTGCTGGGCGACGAAGCGTCGGCCGTGGTCAGGAACAACCAGATCACCGACGTCTGGGATTGCGGCATCGAATGGGTCGGCGACATGAACAACGCCGTCATCCAGGGCAACCGCATCACGCACGCGGCCTATTGCGGCATCGGCGGCTGGTATTTCTCCAGCCTGCACGACACCCAGTTCCTCGACAACGTCGTCGAGCGCAGCGGCCAGCTCTTCGCCTTCTTCCGCGCCTACTGCCTGCGGCCGGCCGGCTGGGACCAGGACAAGATCTTCCCCGCCGACACCGCGGTGCGCCTGGAGAACAACCGCTTCGAGAACAACAGCATGCGCGATGCCATCTCCGGGCCGCAGGCCTGGGCGGCCTACTTCAACCTCAGCTTCGCCTTCGGCGTGAAGGAGGCTTGCAGCCAGGGCATGCACGACCAGTTGCCCCAGCCGGCCGACTTCCACCTGACCAACAACATCTTCAAGAACAACGACTTCGGCACGGCACAGAAGCCGCCCTACTTCGACCCCTCGCTGCGCAACGCCATCGTGGACGGCGGCGGCAACATCTGCAGCCCGTCCAGCGAGGCCGGCTTCCCGCTCAAGTGCAACCCGGCGCCGAAGAACTAGCCCTGGCGCAGATGCCTGGCCGGCAGCTGCGCCACCAGCAGCAACGACGCCATCAACCACATCGGCGCGACCAGGGCCGTGGCGGCGGCGAGGATGCCAAAGCCGGCGGGCATCGCGACCGTCGCGCCGTTGACGGTCAGCATGCGCAGGCCCAGGGCCTGGCCGTGACGGTCGGGCGGCGTCACGTGATGCAGCATGGCCAGGATCATGGGCTGCACCGAGCCCAGCGCGACGCCGAGCACCGCCGAGCCCAGCATCAGGCCGCCCGTGCCGGGCAGCCAGGCATAGGCCATGAAGGTCAGCATCGCGACGACCATGGCCGTGCGCAGGGCCTTGACCTCGTCGAGGTCGTCGGCAAAGCGCACGATGGCCAGGCGCACGCAGGTGGCCGCGGCCGCGAAGCTGCCCAGCACGATGCCGATGCTGACCGCCGACAGGCCGCGCGCATGGCCCACCACGGGCACGACGAAGCTGTGCGCATCCCAACAGGCCGACAGCACCAGGTTGACGAGGATCAGCCGCCGGAAGGCGGGCAGCCGGAACAGTTGCCAGGCGGCGCGCTCGCGAAAGCTCTTGGTCAGCGGCTCCGGCAGATGGCGCGGCACCTTCTGGGCCAGGCCCCAGGCCAGCAGCGGCAGCAGCGCCGCAAAGCCAAACGCGGCCGTCATGCCGGCATGGTCGATCAGCAGGCCCGCGATGACGGGGGCCAGCGCGTTGGACAGGGCCGGGCCCAGGGCCATCCAGCTGAAGATGCGCTTGAGCTCGCCCGGTTCGTCGGCCATCAGGCCGGCCTCGCGCTGCATGGCCACGGCCGCCACCGCGACCGCACCGCCGCACAGCAGGCAGCCGGTGGCAATGGCCCAGAGCTGCTGCACCGTCAGCGCCAGCAAGGCGCCCACGCCGGCCATGATGACGCCCATGCCGACCGGGCGATGAAAGCCGTGCCGGTCCGCCAGGCGGCCGGCCCACAGCGACAGGCCGATGGGCGCCACGGCAAAGAGGCTGAGCAGCAGGCCGACCGAGGCCTCGCCGTAGCCGCGGTTGAGCACCCACAGGCTGGCCGTCACGCGCGTGACGGCCATGCAGGCATGCACGCAGATCAGCGTGGCGATCAGCCACACGAAGGCATGGCGCAGGCTCTTGGGGTTGGGCGTGCCACCGCTGCTTGCAGTCACTCGGCGTCCTCGCCGAGGCTGAGCTGCAGCAACTGCTGGGCCGCGTCATCCGGCAGGGCTTCCACGCCCTTGAGCTTGCGCGTCATCGCCCGCGTGCGCACCTCGGCGTCGTTCAGCGTGTTGCCCGCTTCATCGAGTTTCTTCTTCACCTTGGACAGCACGTCGCCGAACTTGCCGAACTCGGTCTTGACGGCACCCAGCACTTCCCAGACCTCGGCCGAGCGCTTCTCCAGCGCCAGCGTGCGGAATCCCATCTGCAGGCTGGTCAGCGTGGCCAGCAGCGTGGTCGGGCCGCAGAGCATGACCTTGTGTTCGCGCTGCAGGGCCTCCATCAGGCCGGGGCGGCGCAGCGCCTCGGCATAGAGGCCCTCGGTGGGCACGAACAGGATGGCGAAGTCGGTCGTGTGCGGCGGGCCGATGTATTTCTCGCGAATGGTCCTGGCCTCCAGCCGCAGCCGGCCCTCGATGGCCTTGCCCGCGGCGTCGGCAGCGGGGGCGTCGGCGCGCTCCTGGGCATCGAGCAGGCGCTCGTAGTCCTCGCGCGGGAACTTCGCATCGATCGGCAGCCAAAGCGGCTGGCCGTCGTCGCGCTGGCCGGGCAGCTTGACCGCGAACTCGACCCGCGCACTGGAGCCGGGCAGCACCGCCACATTGGCCGCGTACTGCTCGGCCGTGAAGACCTGGTCCAGCAGGCCTGCCAACTGCACCTCGCCGAAGACACCGCGCGTCTTCACATTGGTCAGCACGCGGTTCAGCGAGCCGACATCGCGCGCCAGGTTCTGCATCTCGCCCAGGCCCTTGTGCACCTGCTCCAGGCGATCCGCCACCTGCTTGAAGCTCTCGCCCAGGCGCTGCTCCAGCGTCGCGTGCAGCTTCTCGTCAACGGTGGCGCGCATCTGCTCGAGCTTTTTCTCGTTGTCCTGCTGGATGCTGGTCAGGCGCAGCTCGACGGTGTGGCGCAGCTCGGCCATGCGCTGCTCGTTGTTCGTCGACATGGCCTTGAGCTGCTCGCGCATCGCCTCGGTCAGGCGCTGCATGGCCTCGGTCTGGGCCTGGGCACTGCGCAAGGCGGCGGCGTCCTGGGCCTCGCGGGCGGCCAGCGCCTGCTGGGCCTGCGAGTTGCTGTTGCCCTGCAGGCCTTGCGCCAGCACCTGCTGGAACTGGGCCAGGCCCTGCACCAGCTCCTGGCGCGTGCCGCTGGCGCTGCGGCCCAGCTCGTCGCGCAGCTCGCGCTCCAGCCTTTCGTTGCTCTGCAGCAGCTCCGGTGCCACGCCGGTTTGCGGTTTCTGGCGAGCCCAGATCAACACCAGCAACACCAAAACCAGGGCCATCAGGCCCAGCAGCAACACGTCGAACAGGCTCATGCGGCCCATTGTCGCCCGGTCCGCAATCGCTTTCATTGGTATGTTATTGGTATCACGTAAAGTCGACCATCTGGTATTTCATTGGCATCTTGAGGCGACGATGGAAAGACGGCGTTTTGTTTTGGGCCTGGGTGGTGCAGCGACCTTGAGCGGCTGCGGAGGCGGTGGCAGCCCTGCACCGGCGCCCTCCCCCGCACCGGCACCGGCACCGGCACCACCCGCCGGGCCGGATTGGGACAGCCTTTCGCGGCAGATGCAGGGCCAGCTGCTGCTGCCGGCGCAAAACGATTTCGACCGCCTGCGTCGCGGCGCCAACRCCCGCTACGACGCCCAACTGCCACTGGCCGTGGCGCGCTGCGCGAGCGCGACCGACGTCGCCAGCGCCCTCGCCTTCGCCAAACAGCAGAAGCTCGCCTTTGCCGCCCGCAGCGGCGGCCACAGCTATCTCGGCGCCAGCATCGCCAGCAATGGCCTGCTGCTCGACGTGGGCGCCATGGACGGCGTGCAACTGGACGGCGAACGCGCCACCGTCGGCGCCGGCGCCAAGCTGTCCGACGTCTACGAAACGCTGATCACGGCCGGCCGCTGCATCCCCTCGGGCAGTTGCGTCAGCGTCGGCATCGCCGGCATCACGTTGGGCGGCGGCATCGGCGTGCTGGATCGCGCCCACGGCCTGTCCTGCGATGCGCTGCTGTCGGCCCGCGTCGTCACCGCCGACGGCCAGCAGCTCGAATGCAGCGACACGCAGCGGCCCGACCTCTTCTGGGCGCTGCGCGGCGGTGGCGGCGGCCAGGTGGCCCTCGTCACGTCGCTGACCTTCCAGACCCATGCCGTCGCGCCGCTGACGCAGTTCGGTGCCAGCTTCGCGCTGAGCGAGCTGCCCGCCGTCATGGCGGCCTGGCAGGCCTGGCCGCAGAGCTTGCCGGACACGGTCTGGTCCCAGCTCGCGCTGTCGGGCCAGGGCGCCTATCTGTGGGGCATCGCCATCGGTGATGCGGCCGGCGTGCAGCCGCACTGGAGCGGCCTGCTGGCCCGCATCGGCCGCACGCCGCCGGATGCCACGTTGCAGGCGCGCACGTATCGCGACGTCATGCTCGGCAGTTGCGCCGCGCTGAGCCGCGCCCAATGCCATCTGCCCAGCCAGAACGCCAGCGGCCGGCTGGGCCGCGTCGCCATGGCCGCCAGTTCCGACTACTTCGACACGCCGCTGGACGCCGCCGGCATCGCCGCCCTGGGCACAGCCCTGCAGCAACGCCGCGACAGCGGCCGCGCTGGTGCGGTGCTGCTGAACCTGATGGGCGGAGCGATCGCCCGCGTCGCGCCCGATGCCACGGCCTTCGCGCACCGCCGCGCCCTCTTCAGCGCCCAATACCTGGCCGAGTTCCCGGTGACGGCAGCGGCGGCGACGCTGGACGAGGCCGCGACCTGGACCCACGGCATGCGCACGACGATGCAGGCCTGGAGCAGCCGCGGCGCCTATGTGAACTATCTGGACGGCCTGCTGGCCAGGCCGTCCGAGGCCTGCTACGGCGCCAACCTCGCGCGGCTGCGCCAGATCAAGCAGGCCTGGGACCCGGCGGGCCTGTTCAAGGCCCTGCCCGAGCTAGTTTGAGACCAGCGGCAACACCACGCGCGGCAGCTCGGCCTCGATCAAGGCCTCCAGCGCCTTCACGCGCTGCTCGGTCGTCGTCGCGGCCCAGGGGTTGGCAGCCGCCTCGGCGGCCACCGCCAGGCGGCTGGCCACGGCGAGCGACTGCTCGCGCTTGAGCTTGAGGTCGCTGAGGTCGATGAGGGCGACGCGGATGGACACATAGGGCGCGAACACCGGCTGGCCCGGCTGTCCATCGAAGCCGATCTGGGCACCGGGGCGCTGATCCAGCACAAAGCCCGGGCCTTCCAGCGTCGCGAGGATGCGCGCCGGCAGCGCAGCGGCCAGCGCCGGCTCCTGGCGGCTGCGGGTGACGAGCAGCAGCTTGGCCGCGCCGCTCTGGCGTACCGCCTCGCCCAGCTTGCCGGGCAGGCTGAGCTTGCCATCGACGAAGAGGTTGGCCGGATCACCGAAGAGGCTGCGCGTGCCCGAGGTGTAGAGCTTGACCTCGCGGTCCTTGCCCGAGGCCGTGATGGCGCCGTTCAGGGCCTGCAGCACCGCGTTGTCCAGGCCGCCCGCGGGCGAGGCCGTCCAATCGCCCGACTGCACCGTGTCGCCGCGCGCCGGGCTCAGGGAGATGAGCTGCACGTTGTCGCCGAGCAGGGACAGCACCGCGAACTTGTTGGGGTCGCGCGGCGTCTTGTCTTCGACGACGGGCTGGGTCGGCAGCGGGGGCTGCTTGTTCTTCAGCGACTGGCCGAAGGCCAGTGCGGGCAACAGGGACAGCAGGCAGATCAGGCGGCGGTTCATGCAGGAATGACTTGGGGGTTCAGCGGCGTCAGCGGCGCGGCGCCAGTGAGGGCCGCGACAAGATTGTCGGCGGCCAGCATGGCCATCGCATTTCGCGTGGGCATGGTGGCGCTGGCGATATGGGGTGTCAGCACGACATTGGGCAGGGTCAGCAGGGCCGGGTTGACCTGGGGCTCGCCCTCGAAGACATCGAGGCCGGCGGCGGCAATGCGGTTCTCGCGCAGCGCCTCGGCCAGTGCGTTCTCGTCGACGATGCCGCCACGGGCGATGTTGACGAGGGTGGCCGTCGGCTTCATCAGCGCGATCTCGGCCGCGGCGATGCAGTGGTGGGACTCGGCCGAGTACGGCAGCACGAGGATGAGGTGGTCGGCCTGGCGCAGCAACTCGTCCTTGGACAGGTAGCGCGCACCGAGTTCGGCCTCGGTCTCTGCCGGCAGCCGCGAACGGTTGTGATAGACGACCTTCATGCCGAAGCCGAAGCGGCCGCGCCGCGCAATGGCCTGGCCGATGCGGCCCATGCCGAGGATGCCCAGCGTCGAGTTATAGACGTCGGAGCCGGCCAGGAAGTCCCAGGCCCAGCTCTTCCAGCGCCCATCGCGCAGCAGGCGCTCGCCCTCGCTCATGCGGCGCGCGGTGGCCATCAGCAGCGCGAAGCCGAAGTCGGCCGTCGTCTCGGTCAGCACGTCGGGCGTGTTGGTGACGAGCACGCCGCGCGCCGTGCAGGCGGCCAGGTCGATGTGGTTGTAGCCGACGCTCATCGTGCAGACGACCTTCAGCCCAGGGCAGGCGTCGAGCAACTCGGCCGTGATGCGCTCGGTACCGGTGATGTAGGCGCCGGCCTTGCTTGCCAAGCGTGCGCGCAGCTCGTCCGGGCTCAACGGCGCCTCGCCCTGATGGAAGTCCACATCGAAACGAGCCGACAGCTTCTGCACCACATCCGCGGGTGCCCGCCGGGCAATCAAGACCTTCAATGCATCCATATCCACGCCATCACGCAAAGTAGCGGCAGCAGCACCGCGCCCGACCAGAGCAGATAGCCGCCGAAGCTCGGCATCTTGACACCTCGCTCCTCGGCGATCGCCTTGACCATGAAATTGGGCGCGTTGCCGATATAGGTCATGGCGCCCATGAAGACGGCGCCGCCGGAGATGGCAGCCAGCACTTCTGCGCCCTCGCCCATCAATGTCTGGGCGTTGCCGCCAGCGAGGTTGAAGAAGGCGAGATAGGTCGGCGCGTTGTCCAGCACCGAGGACAGGCCGCCGGTCAGCCAGAAATAGGCGGTGGGCGAATCCAGCATGGCGGCCAGCGGGGCGAACACGCCGGCCGGGCCGGCCTTGAGCATGGCGATGACGGGCACCATGGTCAGGAAGATGGCGATGAAGAGCTTGGCCACTTCTTCCATCGGCGCCCAGCTGAAACGGTTCTTCTCGCGCACGCCGGCAGGCGTGATCCACAACGAGAGCACCGTCACGCCGGCCAGGCCCAGGTCGCGCACCAGGGCCTGCAGCGGCAAAGGCGTACCCCAGAGGTCGAAGACGATGCCGGGCTTCCAGGTGCCGCTCATCAGCACCAGGCCGACGGCTGCAGCCAGCGGCAGCAGGTTGATGGTGCCTTCCAGGCCAAGCTTCGGCGCATCGGGCGTCGGGTCGGCCGGCGTGATGCCTTCCTTGCGGTAGAGCCAGGCATCGATGACCCAGAACACCGCCAGCAGGCTGGCCAGCAGGAACAAGGTCTCGGGCAGCAGCTGGCCGGCCGTCCAGAAGAAGCTGACGCCCTGCAGGAAGCCGAGGAAGAGTGGCGGATCGCCCAGCGGCGTCAGCGAGCCGCCGACATTGCTGACGATGAAGATGAAGAAGACGACGACATGGGCGTTGTGGCGGCGGTTGTCGTTGGCGCGGATCAGAGGCCGGATCAGCAGCATGGACGCGCCGGTCGTGCCCATGAAGCTGGCCAGCACGGCGCCAAGCAGCATCAGGCCCGAGTTCAGCGCCGGGCTGCCATGCAGATTGCCGCGGATGAAGATGCCGCCAGCCGTCGTGTACAGCGCGCCGAGCAGGATGGTGAAAGGCAGGTATTCCTCGACCAGCGTGTGCACCAGCACCCCGCCTGTCTCCCCCAGTCCAAAGCTGAGCGAAAACGGGACCAGCAGGGCCAGCGTCCACGCCCCGGCGATCTTGCCGAAGTGGTGGTGCCAGAAGGCCGGCGCCGCCAATGGCATGACGGCAATCGACAGCAGCAGGCCAGCGAACGGCGTGGCCCAGGCCAGGCCGAGTTCAGCACCTGACAGCGCCATCAGTCTTCCAGGAAACGGGTGAACTCGGCCACCGGCGCACGCTCGGTGACGAGGCTGTTCTCGACAGCGTCCGGGTCGGCATAGCCCATGGACATGCCGCAGACCACCATCTGCTCATCGCTCAGCTGCAGCTCCTCGGCAATGACGCGGTGGAACTGCGTGAAGGCCGCCTGCGGGCAGGTGTGCAGGCCGCGCGCGCGCGCCGCGACCATGATGTTCTGCAGGAACATGCCGTAGTCCAGCCAGGAGCCCTGCTGCATGACGCGGTCGATGGTGAACATCAGGCCCACCGGTGCGTCGAAGAAGATGAAGTTGCGGCCATGCTGGTGCTGCATGCGCGCCTTGTCGGTCTTGGCAATGCCCAGCAGGCCGTACAGATCCCAACCCACCTTGCGGCGGCGGTCGATGTAGGGGCTGCGCCACTCGGTGGGGTAGTAGGCGTACTCCTCCTTGTGGGCGGCGTTCTGCGCGGCGTCGAGATAGGTGGCCTGGATGCGGCCGGCCGTGCGTTTGAGGGCCTCACCGGTCAGCACATGCACCTGCCAGGGCTGGGTGTTGGTGCCCGAGGGCGCCCAGGACGCGACCTCGAGGATGTCCTCGACGGTCTGGCGCGGCACCGGCGTCGGCAGGAAGGCGCGCAGCGAGTGCCGGGTCTTGATGGCGGCATCGACCGCGGCGGTCTGCTCGGGAGTCGGCTGGACAAAACGGCTCATGGCGTCAGGGTCTTCAAGGCAGTGAGGTAGGAAGCGGGCAACTCGGCCACCGGGCGGCGGTTGTCGCGGTCGACATAGACATGCACGAAATGACCCCGCGCCGCGCAGGTGGCGGAGCCTTCGGCGAACAGGCCGATCTCATAGCGCACGCTGGAGCGGCCCTGCTGGGCCACGCGCACGCCGGCCTCGATGCGCTGCGGGAAGGCCAGCGACTCGAAGAAGTTGCAATGCGTCTCGACGACGAGGCCGATGACCGCGCCGCCGTGGATGTCCAGCGCGCCGGCCTCGATCAGCAAGCTGTTCACGGCCGTGTCGAAGAGGCTGTAGTAGACGACGTTGTTCAGGTGACCGTAGACGTCGTTGTCCATCCACCGGGTGGTCAGGGAGACGAAGCGCGGGTAGGCGTCGCGCGCGTCGGGCTGGGGGCGGGTCGTCATGGGGGGCATTCTTCCATGCACGTCCGCGGGCTCTGCTTTACTGGGCCGATTGCGGCTTATGCACTTGCACGATGTGAATTTCCGGAGCGACACTGGGCCGTTAGACAACGATTTCACAACGGCTGGCAAGGAGCTCGCATGAACCGATTCCGAGTAGTGGGTTTTGCATTTGCACTGGCGGCCGTTTTCGGCGCCCAGTCCGCGCTGGCCGACAACGCGACCAAGGACGACGCGGTGGCCACCGTCAAGAAGGCTGTGACCTTCATCAAGGCCAACGGCAAGGACAAGGCCTATGCCGCGATCACCGCCAAGGACCCGCAGTTCGTCAAGGCCGACCTTTACATCGTCGTCTACGGCATGGACGGCAAATGCCTGGCCCATGGTGCGAACGAGAAGCAGGTCGGGCGCGACCTGATCGACCTCAAGGACATCGACGGCAAGGCCTTCATCCGCGAGCGCGTCGAACTCGGCAAGTCCAGCCCCAAGGGCTTCTGGCAGGACTACAAGTTCACCAACCCCGCAACGAAGAAGATCGAGCCCAAGCAGATGTACTGCGAGCGACTGGACGAGACCATCGTCTGCGGCGGCATCTACAAGTAAAGCGCGCCGCATGGCCGGCCATTGCTGCCCTGCCGCCGGGCCCGCCCCGGCGGCCATTGACTAAGGCTGAAGATGAAGCTGGCTTCAAAGATGTTGCTGCCGCCGATGGCGGCGCTCGCCGTGGTGCTGGCCATCGGCCTGGGCAACAGCATGCTGTCCCTGCGCGAGGTCGTCGCCTCCAACGAAGCCGGCCAGCAGCGCAATGACGTCTTCATGACCACGGTGGCCGTGCAGACCCAGGTGGGCGAGATGCACGGCGGTGTCTATCGCACCATCGCACTGATCGCCTCGCTGGACGATGCCAAGGTCAAGGTGCTGCGCGCCCAGCTGAAGACCCAGGTCGACGGCCTCACCCGCACGCTGACCACGCTGGCCGAGATGGAGGCCACGCCTCCCGAAACCGACGTCCACATCAACGCGACGCTGCCGCTGCTGAAGGCCTATCTGGCCAAGGCCGATGCCGCCATCGACCTGGCCTCGGTCGACCCCAACACCGGCGTCGCCGCGATGCAGGACGCCGAGGCGCGCTACAAGGAAGTGGCGGCGCTGACCGCCAAGATCGTGCAGAGCATGGGGGCCGACCAGCAGACCGCCGCCGATGCCCAGCAGGCCTACGCCAATAAACGCGCCTGGCTGTTTGCCCTCGTCTCGCTGCTGGCCGCCGGCATGGGCATGGGCCTGCTCCTCGTCAACCAGCGCAAGATCGCGGCCGACGTCAACGCCTCGCTGGCATTGGCCGAAGCCGTCGCGGCGGGTGATCTGACGCAGCGCGCCACACCGCAGGGCAAGGACGAACTGGCCGGCCTGATGCGGGCGCTGAACCAGATGTGCGAACAGCTGGGCAGCACGGTCGGCGAGGTCATGCTGGTGGCCGACTCCATCCGCACCGCATCGGCCGAGATTGCCTCAGGCAACCAGGACCTGAGCCAGCGCACCGAGCAGAC
Organism: Roseateles sp. P2_H4; assembly: GCF_056403315.1. NCBI lineage: Bacteria > Pseudomonadati > Pseudomonadota > Betaproteobacteria > Burkholderiales > Sphaerotilaceae > Roseateles > Roseateles sp. P2_H4. Next base: position 15,756 of record NZ_JBFUFR010000020.1, read on the forward strand.
GGCCTCCAGCCTGGAGATCACCAGCTCCTCCATGACCCAGCTGACCGGCACGGTGCGCCAGAGCGCCGACAGCGCCCAAACCGCCAACCAGCTCGCCACCAGTGCCGCGACGGTGGCCCATCGCGGCGGCAGCGTCGTGCAGCAGGTGGTGGACACGATGAACGACATCACCGCCTCCAGCAAACGCATCGGCGACATCATCGGCGTCATCGACGACATCGCCTTCCAGACCAATATCCTGGCGCTGAACGCGGCCGTGGAAGCCGCGCGCGCCGGCGAGCAGGGCCGCGGCTTCGCGGTCGTGGCCGGCGAGGTGCGCAGCCTGGCAGGCCGCAGCGCCGCGGCGGCCAAGGAGATCAAGACGCTGATCGGCGCGAGCGTGGAGCGCGTGGAGTCCGGCGCCCGCCTCGTGCAGGACGCGGGCTCGACGATGACGGACATCGTCGGCGCCGTGCAGCGCGTGAGCGACATCATCGGCGAGATCAGCAGCAGCGCCGTGGCCCAGAGCCGAGGCATCGACGACGTCACCCAGGCGGTGACCAAGGTCGACGACATGACGCAGCAGAATGCCGCCCTCGTCGAAGAAAGCGCCGCGGCGGCCGAGTCGCTGCGTGAACAGGCCCAGCGCCTGGCGCAGGTGGTCAGCCGCTTCCGCGTGCGCTGAGCCAGCTTGCCCAGGACTGGGCGGCCAGATTCAAGGTGTTCACCTGCACGGCGACCGTCGTCGCCAGGTCGTGGCCATAGCCTCCCGCCATGCTCAAGGCGACCGGAACGCGGCGCTCGCGCAGCGCGTCCAGCACGCGGCTATCGCGCTCGGCCAGGCCYGCGTAGCTCAGCTTCAAGCGCCCCAGCCGGTCACCCTCGTGGGGGTCGGCCCCAGCGAGGTAGAAGGCCAGGTCCGGCCGGATGCGGCACCAGACCTCGTCCAGGGCGGTGTCCAGCGCGGCGAGGTAGTCGGCGTCGCCGCAGCCGTCGGCCAAGTCCACGTCCAGGTCGCTCGCCTCCTTGCGGAAGGGGAAGTTGCGCGCGCCATGCATGGAGAAGGTGAACACCGTGTCGTCGTCGCGGAAGATGGCCGCCGTACCATTGCCCTGGTGCACGTCCAGGTCGATGACGAGGACGCGCAGCAGGCTGCGATGCCCCCTCGCCCATTCGGCCTGCATCAGCCGCGCCGCCACGGCGACGTCGTTGAAGACGCAATAGCCCGAGCCCTTGTCGGCATAGGCATGGTGGGTGCCGCCGGCCATGTTGGCAGCGACGCCCTCCTGCAGCGCCGTCCGCGCCGCGGCGATGCTGGCACCGACCGAGCGGCGGGAGCGTTCGGCCATGGATTCGGACCAGGGGAAGCCGATCTCGCGCTGCTGGGCGGCGCTGAGGCGGCCGAGCAGCACCGCGTCGACATAGTCGGGCGTGTGGGCCAGGGCCAACTCGCCCTCGGTGGCGGCCGGCGCCGGCTGCATCCTCAGCAGCCCCGGCTCGCGCTCGAAATGCTCCCGCAACAGGCGGTACTTCGATTGCGGGAAACGATGCCCAGGTGGCAGCGCCAGGCTGTGGGCGTCGGAATGAAAGGCCAGCATGTCCGCCACGATAGCCCGGGGCCTTTGTCACAGGTCGACACCCCTAATTTGCTGCACTGCACAAAATAGTTCTTGCAATCTGGCGCCGGACCCCTATCATTCAGTTCATGTTGCAGTGCAGCAAAAGAAGCACAGCAAACGGTTCAACCACCTGAAATCGGAGTAACACCATGCTGACCGCTGAACAAGTCCTCGCCGCCCACAAGGCCAATGTCGAAACCCTCTTCGGCCTGACCAACAAGGCTTTTGAAGGTGTCGAGAAGCTCGTCGAGCTGAACCTGCAAGTCGCCCGCACCGCCCTGAGCGAAGCCGCCGACACCACCGCTGCCGCCCTGTCCGTCAAGGACGCCCAAGAGCTGCTGTCCCTGCAAGCCGCCCTGCTGCAGCCGACCGCCGAGAAGGCCGCTTCCTACAGCCGCCACATCTACGACATCGCTTCCAGCACCGGCGCCGAAGTCGCCAAGGCTGCTGAAGCCAAGTTCGCCGATGTGCAGAAGAGCTTCACCGCCGTCGTCGACAACGCCGCCAAGAACGCCCCGGCCGGCACCGAGAACGCCGTCGCCCTGGTGAAGTCGGCCGTCGCCGCTGCCAACAACGCTTTCGAGTCGGTCCAGAAGGCCACCAAGCAAGCCGTTGAAGTGGCCGAGTCCAACTTCCAGGCCGCCACGTCGCAAGCCGTCAAGGCCACGCAGACCGCGACCCGCGCCAGCAAGCGCGCCGCCTAAGCCACAGGCTTCTGCCTCCCGAAAGCCCGGTGCACACGCACCGGGCTTTTTCTTTTTGGCGTGCCGTTCACGAACGGGCCTGTCGATTCGTCGGCGGCCGGCGTCGATTCACCGATTCGCGGCCGCGACCGCCCGCAAGCCGAGGTCTACTGACGCCCAGTTCAAAGACAAGACCGGGAACCGCCTCATGCACGCCCAACGCATCCGCAGCCGTCATCACCACGCTGGCCACCGCATCGTCTTCGGCGTCGCCGTCGTCGGCGTTGGCATCCTGGCACTGCTGGACAACTTGCACTTCTTCGACCTGCCGCTGCTGAAGACCTTCTGGCCGCTGGCCTTGTCGCTGTTCGGCTTGGGCCGCATGGTGTCGGGCCGCCACGCCGGGCAGTGGTTGTTCGGCCTGGCGCTGGTCGTGTTCGGCGTCGTGATGACGGCCAACCACCTCGGCTATATGCAGTTCCGCCCACGCGACTGGTGGCCCGTCATCATCATCCTGGCCGGCCTGTCCATCCTCATGCGCGGCCTGTTCCCGCGCTATCGTCGCCAGGCAGCCGACACGCCCGACACCTCCTCGCTGGAGCATGGCGACCGCGTCAACATCGACGCCAGCTTCAGCGGCGTCACCCAGCAGAACGACTCCCGCAGCTTCAAGGGCGGCCGCATCGACGTGCACTTCGGTGGCGTGGAGCTGGACCTGCGCCAGGCGGTCATGGATGGCCCCGAGGCCGTGCTGGAGATCTCGGCCCGCTTCAGCGGCGTCGAGCTGCGCGTGCCGCGCGACTGGCAGGTCGTCGTCGACATCGCTCCCACGCTGGGTGGCGTCGAGGACAAGACCGTGCCGCCGATGAACCCGACCCAGCGCCTGGTGGTGCGCGGCGAAGCGACCTTCGGCGCCGTCGAGATCAAGAACTGACGCGCACCGCGTGCACCCTCTGCTGACCCACTGGCGCGGCCTGGCCACCTATCTGGTGGCCGCAATGCTGGCCGGCCTGGCGCTGGCCGGCCTGCTCGCGGCCACGGACCGGGCACCGCTGGGCTGGGCACTGGTGTGGGCGCTGCCGCTTACCGTCCTGCTCGCCTTTGCGGCGCTGTCGCTCTATTACGTCTGCCGCGCCCAGGCTTTCGGGCCGGGCCGTTGGCCGGGGGCCATCGCATCGCGCGCGGCCGCCATGCTGCTGCTGGCCGGTGCCGCGGTGGCRCTGGCCGCGGGCTGGAATGCAACGGGCCTGGCCCTGGGTCGCGATGCCGGCCTGGTCGCCCTGCCCCCCATCGGCTGGGTGATGACCTTCGTCGCCTGCCTGGGCTGGTTCCTGCTGGCCATGCTCGCCCACGATGTGCTGCTCGCCGTCGAAGCCACGCAGGCGGCGACGCTGCGCGAGACCGAGGCGCGGTTGCTGGCGCGCGACATGGAGCTGCAGCTGCTGCGCCTGCAGATCGACCCGCATTTCCTGTTCAACAGCCTGAACTCCATCAGCGCGCTGACGAGCTTCGACCCCGCGTCCGCAAGGCAGATGGCCATAGCTCTGGCTCACTTCTTCCGCCAGACCCTGGCCCTGGCCGGCCAGGAGCGCATCCGCCTGGAAGACGAACTGGGCCTGATCGAGCACTACCTCGCCATCGAGCGCCAGCGCCTGGGCGACAAGCTGCGCAGCGCCGTCGATGCCGCGCCCGACACGCTGGCCGCGCTGCTGCCGCCGCTGACGCTGCAGCCCCTCGTCGAGAACGCCTTGAAGCACGGCCTGCGGGCGCTCAGCGACGGTGGCTTGGTGCAGATCCAGGCCCTGGTGCGCGATGGCTGGCTGCACCTGGCCGTGCGCAACCCGGTGCCCGCCGAACCCACTCGCGAGCCCGGCCTCGGCCACGGCCTGCGCCATCTGCGCGAACGCCTGGCCGCGCAGTACCGCGACCGCGCCCGCGTCAGCTGGGGCCCGACACCCGAGGGCTTCGCGGTAGAAATCAGCATCCCCTTCGAGAGCCAGACCCCATGACGCTGCAAGTCCTGATCGCCGACGACGAACCCCTGGCCCGCCGTCTGCTGCGCGAGTTTCTGAAGTCCCATGCCGACATCGCCATTGCCACCGAGGCCGACAACGGCCTGGACGCGGCACGCGCCATTACGGAACTCAAGCCCGACCTCGTCTTCCTCGACATCCAGATGCCACGCCTGACCGGCCTGGAGGTGCTGGAGCTGACCGGCCGCCGCGATGGCGTCATCTTCACGACGGCGCACGACCAGCATGCGATGCGCGCCTTCGAGCTGCACGCGGTGGACTATCTGCTCAAGCCCTTCACGCAAGCCCGCTTCGACGCCGCGCTGGAGCGCGCCCGCCTGCTGCGCGGCCAGCCGCAGCCGGGGCTGGAAGCGCTTGTCGCGCCGCAACCGCTGGCCCGCGTGCTGGTGCGCGATACCGAACGTGAGGGGGGCATGCAGGTGCTGGCCGTCGAGGCCATCGACTACATCGAGGCCCAGGCCGACAACGTCGCCTTCCACAGCGCCGGCCACGAGCATCTGAAGGCACAGCGCATCTCGGAGCTGGAAGAGCGGCTGGACCCGACGCGCTTCGTGCGCGTGCATCGCTCCTTCATCATCAACCTGGGCGCGCTGCAAGGCCTGGAGAAGACCGACAGCGACGCCCATGTTGCACGCATGAAGAACGGCAAGCGCATTCCCGTCAGCCGCAGCGGCTACGACAAACTGCGCGGGGTGCTCTGAAGGCTGCGGCGGGAAAACACGGAGCTGATCCGGAGGGTCTTCGCAGTAGGATAGCGCTATCCAAAAGTCCTGAATCCGCCCGCGTTCCGCCTCCCCATGACTCACTTTGCGCCCGCTTCCCTCGTCTTCATGGGCGTCGCCGGCAGCGGCAAATCCACGCTGGGCGCTGCCGTCGCTGCGCAACTGAGCCGCGTCTGGCTGGAGGGCGACGATTTCCATGGTGAGGCCAACCGCCGCAAGATGGCCGAGGGTCTGCCGCTGAACGACCAGGACCGCGCCGCCTGGCTGGCCAGCCTGTGCGAGCAACTGCGCCACCACAGCGACGGCGCCATGGCGGCCTGCTCGGCCCTCAAGCGCAGCTACCGCGACCAGCTCCGCCAGGCCTCGCCCGGCCTGCGCTTCGCCTTCCTGGACATCGACAAGGCCGAGGCCAGGCGCCGCATCGAGACACGCGGCGGCCACTTCTTCTCGGTCACCCTCGTCGACAGCCAGTTCGACACGCTGGAATCGCCCGTCGGCGAGCCGGGAGTGCTGCACCTGGACGCGCTCGCGCCGCTGAGCGAGTTGCAGATCCAGGTCTGCCAATGGCTGCAGACATGAATGCCAAGCCGCTCACCCGCCGCGAGATCGTCGGCTACGGCCTGGGCGACATGGGGTTCAACTTCTACTGGACCAACATCTCGACCTTCCTGCTGATCTTCTACACCGACACCTTCGGCATCACGGCGGCGGCCGCCGCGACCATGCTCTTCGTCGTGAAGATCTTCAACGCCTTCACCGACCCCATGATCGGCGCGCTGGCCGACCGCACGCAGACGCGCTGGGGCAAGTTCCGGCCCTTCCTGCTCTTCATGCCGCTGCCGCTGGCCGTGGTGGGCGTGCTGACCTATTCCACGCCCGACTTCGGTCCCACGGGCAAGCTGGCCTGGGCCTATCTGACCTATCTGCTGCTGATGACGCTCTACACCAGCGTCAACCTGCCCTACAGCGCGCTGTCGGGCGTGCTGTCGGGCGACGCGAAGGAGCGCAACGCCATCAACGCCTCGCGCTTCGTCGCCGGCTTCGCGGGCGGCACCATCGTCACGGCCGCGTCGCCGCGCCTGGTGCATTGGCTCGGCGGTGGCGACAACGCCCTGGGCTGGTCGCTGACCATGGTGTTCTGGGGCCTCGCAGCGGCCATCATCTTCGCCATCACCTTCAGCGCCACCACCGAGCGCGTGCAGCCGACGCAGGCCGAGCCCTCCAGCGTGCGCCAGGACCTGGCCGACCTGCGCAGCAACCGGCCCTGGATCCTGCTGTTCTTCCTGGCGTTGATCATCATGGGCGGCATCACGCTGCGCATGACCAGCGCGGCCTACTACTTCAAATACGTGGTCAACCGGCCTGAGCTGCTCGCCACCTTCGTGCCGGCCTATCTGCTGGCTGCGGCCGCCGGGACGGCCTGCACGCCGCTGCTGACGCGCTTCATCGACAAGCGCCGGCTGATGATCGGGCTGATGTTCGCCTCCACCGTGCTGTCGGCCGCCTTCCTGTTCGTCGACGCCGACCAGATAGCTCTGATGTACGCGCTGCAGATTGCGCTCGGCCTGGTGCTGGGCCCCAAGTCGCCGCTGTCCTTCTCCATGCTGGCCGATTCGGCCGACTACAACGAATGGCGCAATGGCCGCCGCGCGACGGGCATGACCTTCGCGGCCAGCTCCTTCGCGCAAAAGCTCGGCACGGCCGTCGCCGTCGGCGTCATCGGGACGCTGTTCACGACCCTGGGCTATGTGCCCAATGCCGCGCAGTCCGCCGACTCCCAGGCCGGCATCGTCTGGCTGATGTCCGTCATCCCGGCCAGCTTCACGCTGCTGGCCGCCGTCATCATGATGTTCTACACGCTGGACAACCCGACCATGGCGCGCATCCAGGCCGACCTGGCCGCCCGCAAAACCATCACCGCCTGACCCATGCTTGGCCCCATCGACAACGGCGAGCGCTACCAGCTCACCAGCCCCACTGCCCTGCCCCAGGCCGCCGGCTTCCTGTGGAACCGCCGCATGATGATCCAGGTGACCTGCCGCGGCTATGCCGTCGCGCAGTTCATGCAGCCCGAGCCGGCCAAGTACGCGCATGCCCCCAACCTGGAGGCCAAGACCTTCATGCAGCCGGAGCAGGCCTACTACGCCCACCACCCCGGCCGCTTCGTCTACGTGAAGGACGAGGACAGTGGCGAGCTGTTCTCGGCGCCCTACGAACCGGTGCGCGCGCCCGTCGCGTCGTTCGCCTTCCGCGCCGGCCGCCACGACCTGGGCTGGACGGTGGAGCATCTGGGCCTGCGCGTTGAAATGAGCTTGAACCTGCCGACGGATGACGTCGCCGAGCTGTGGGAGCTGCGCGTCACCAACCTGTCCGGCCGCCGGCGGCGCATCAGCGTCGTGCCCTATTTCCCCATCGGCTATATGTCGTGGATGAACCAGTCGGCCCAGTGGCGGGCCGACCTCGGCGGCATCGTCGCCAGCAGCGTGACGCCCTACCAGAAGGTGGCGGACCACTTCAAGAACCTGCACCTCAAGGACAAGACCCACTTCCTCTGCGAGCGTGCGCCGGATGCCTGGGAGGCCAGGCAGGCGGCCTTCGAGGGCGAAGGCGGGCTGCACAACCCGAGCGCCCTGCAGGCCGGGGAGCTCGCAGGCGGTGATGCGCGCTACGAGACGCCGGCGGCCTGCGTGCAGTACCGCCTCACGCTGCAGCCCAACGGCAGCGAGACCTACCGCTTCCTCTTCGGCCCGGCCCTGGACGACGCCGAGATCGCCCGGATGCGAGCGGACTATCTGAGCGAAGCCGGCTTCGCCCGCACGCGCGAGGCCTATGCCGCCTACGTCGATGGCGGCCGGGGTTGCCTGCGCATCAAGACGCCCGACGCCGAGTTCGACAACTTCGTCAACCACTGGCTGCCGCGCCAGGTTTTCTATCACGGCGACGTCAACCGCCTCTGCACCGATCCGCAGACCCGCAACTATCTGCAGGACAACCTCGGCATGGCCTATATCGCGCCGGCTGTCACGCGTGGCGCGCTGCTGCATGCGCTCAGCCAGCAGGCCGCCAACGGCTCCATGCCCGACGGCATCCTGCTCATCGAAGGCGCCGAGCTGAAGTACATCAACCAGGTGCCGCACACCGACCACTGCGTGTGGCTGCCGGTCTGCCTGCGGGCCTATCTCGACGAGACCGCCGACTTCGCTCTGCTCGAAGTTGAAGTGGCCGGCATGACCGTGGCCGAGCGGCTCGATGCCGCCATGGCCTGGCTGCAGCAGGACCGCGATACGCGCGGCCTGAGCTTCATCGCCCAGGGCGACTGGTGCGACCCGATGAATATGGTGGGCTACAAGGGCCGCGGCGTGTCGGGCTGGCTGACCGTGGCGGCCGCTTACGCGATGCGGCTGTGGAGCGGCATATGCCGCGATGCCGGCCGCATCGGGCAGGCCCCACGCTGGCAGGCCGCCGCGGACGAACTCAATGCCGCCGCCAACCGCCATCTGTGGGACCGCGACTGGTTCGCCCGCGGCATCACCGATGACGGCGTCGTCTTCGGCGTGCAGAGCGACACCGAAGGCCGCATCTACCTGAACCCGCAATCCTGGGCCATGCTGAGCGGCGCGGCCAGCGCCGAGCAGCGCGCCAAGATGCTTGTCGCCATCGATGCCCAGCTCGAGACGCCGCATGGCGTGGCGATGTTCAACCCACCCTACTCCGGCATGCGCGACGACGTCGGCCGCGTGACGCAGAAGCACCCGGGCTCGGCCGAGAACGGCGCCGTCTACAACCATGCGGCCAGCTTCTATGTGCACGCCCTGTACGACGCCGGCGAGGGCGACCGTGCCTACAGCGCACTGCGCCGCATGATTCCGGGGCCGGATCGGGGCGACTATCTGCAGCGCGGCCAGTTGCCCGTCTTCATCCCCAACTACTACCGCGGCGCCCACCGCGAGGTCCCGCGCACGGCGGGTCGCTCCAGCCAGCTCTTCAACACCGGCACCGCGGCCTGGGCCTATCGCTCGGTCATCGAAGGCCTGTGCGGCTTGCAAGGCGATGCCATGGGCTTGCGTGTGAAGCCGCAACTGCCCTCGGGCTGGAACGAACTGAGCGCCGAGCGCGAGTTCCGCGGCGCGCGCTTTTATCTGCAGGTGCGCCGCAGTGGCCAGAGCCGCGTGCTGCTGGATGGCCGGCCCTTGCCCGACGGCCTCGTGCGCGACATCGAAGCCGGTCGCGAGTACCGGCTGGAGGTCGAACTAGCTTGAGCCCCGCTGCAGGATCTGGAAGCCCAGGTCCAGATGCGGCTGCTCCACCGCCTGGTTGCGCATCAGCGCCATCAGCATCTGCGCCGCCTGCTCGCCGATCTCCACGCGCGGCGTGGCCACGGTGGTCAGCGGCGGCAGCATCTGGTCGCTGCCCGGCAGGTTGTTGAAGCCGGCCACCGCCACGCGCTCGGGCACCTTCACGCCCAGGCGCAGCGCCGCCAGCAAGGCGCCCTGGGCCAGGTCGTCGTTGCAGAAGAAGATGGCGTCGGTGTCGGGCGCTTCCGCCAGCAGCTTCTCCAGCAGCGCGCCGCCCAGCGCCATCGACGACGGCTCGGGGCTCAGCAGCTTGCGCACCTGCGCGCCCAGCCCCGCCTGCTGCATCGCCAGCTCATAGCCTTCGCCGCGTTGCAGCGTGCGCGGGTCGAGCTGGGCGGCCACATAGGCCACGCGGCGCCGGCCGCTGTCCAGCAGATGCTGGGTGATGGCCCGGCCGGCCTCGCGCTGCGAGAAGCCGACGCTGTAACTGCCGGGCTCCGAGGCCAGCTCCATCACATGCACGCAGGGCACGCCGCTGCCATGTATCAGGGCCGCCGCGGCGGGGCTACGGTCCAGGCCCGTGACGATGAGCCCGGCCGGCCGGTGCGCCAGGAAGCTGCGCAGCACGGCCTCCTCTTCGGCCGGGTCGTAATGGGTGACACCGATCAGCGTCTGGTAGCCGGCCAGCATCAGGCTGCGCTGCAGCGCGTCCAGCAACTCGACGAACAGCGTGTTGCTGAGCTTGGGGATGAGCACCGCCACATGCGAGCTGCGACTCGAAGCCAGGGCCCGTGCGGCCGGGTCGGGCACATAGCCCAGCGCCGTCGCGGCGGCGTGCACGCGCTCGCAGAGTTCGGCCGCCACGGCCCGTTCGCCGCGCAATGCGCGCGACACCGTGATGGGGCTGACGCCGGCCTCGCGGGCCACATCCGCGAGGGTCACGCGGCCGGTGGCGCGGGGGCGGCGGGCGGGTTCCTCGGAAGTCGGCTTCGAGTTGGGCATGGCTACATGTTATCCCCCATATCAAGCCTTCCGATCGGCGCCTAGGATAGCGCAATCCACCCATGAAATACCTGTTGAACCGACAGGCGATTGCAGCGGTGGATTGCCCGTTGTCTCACGGACCTGGGGGGAGCCATCTCCCCCCTTTTTTAGCTCGACGGGACAGCGCTATCCAGATTTGTTTTTCACCACCACCGGCCCCGACCAGAGCCGTCCCACGACAAGCAGCGGATCAAGCTGCAACAACAGGAGACCTTCATGCACAGCCCCGGCCATAAGACCCTGATCCACCTCGCCGTCCTGGGCGTCTGCGCCAGCATTGCGCTGCCAGCCCACGCGCAAGCCGCCGACGCGACCACGCCGCCGGCTGCCGGCCAGCAGAACGCGCCCGCCAGCACCGACAGCAATGTGCTGAACACGGTCGTCGTCACCGGCTCGCGCATCTCGCAGCGCGGCTTCACCCAGCCCACGCCCACCACGACGCTGACGGCGGTCGACCTGGAGAAGTCGGCCCAGCCCAACCTGTTCAACACGCTGATCGAGCTGCCCGCACTGCAAGGCAGCACGGGTCGCACCACCTCCACCTTCAGCACCAGCAGCGGCGTGCAGGGCCTCAGTTCCCTGAGCCTGCGCGGCCTCAGCCCCATCCGCACGCTGACGCTGCTGGACGGCCAGCGCGTCGTGCCTGCCAACGTCACGGGCGTGACTGACGTGAGCCAGTTCCCGCAACTGCTCATCACGCAGGTGGATGTGGTGACCGGCGGCGCCGGTGCCTCCTACGGCTCCGACGCGGTGGGCGGCGTGGTCAACTTCATCACCGACAAGCGCTTCACCGGCTTCAAGGCCAATATCGAAGGCGGCCAGACGAACTACGGCGACGACCAGAACGCCACCCTTCAGGCTGCGTGGGGCCGCGGCTTCCTGAACGACCGTGCCCACCTGATCGTCAGCGCCGAATACGTGCGCGAGAAGGGCGTGCCTTCGCCCCGCTTCGGCGGCGCTGGCGCCAATGGCCGCAGCTGGTTCCAGAACCCGGCCTTCCAGGTCCGCAGCCTCGGCAGCACGACTGACGGCAAGCCGCAGATCTACGACATTCGCAACGCCCAGCAGTTCCAGTACGCCAAGTACGGCCTCATCACCAACGGCCCGCTGCAAGGCACGGCCTTCGGCAAGGACGGCGTGCCCTACAAGTTCAACTATGGCTCGACCGGCGTGCCCACCGGCACCGGTGCCGTCACCGGCTGCATCACGCCCTTCTGCGTGGGCGGCGACCTGGCCGGCACCGTCGGCGGCGGCACGTCCATGGGCATGGACCTCAAGCGGCAAGTCTTCTACTCGCGCGGCAGCCTGGACATCAGCGACGACGCCGAGATCTATTTCACCGTCAATCTCGCCAAGGTCAACGCGCGCTTCAACCCCAACCCCGGCGCCGCCAAGAACGACAACCTGACGATCCAGTGCGACAACCCCTATCTGCCGGCCTCCATCGCCACGGCCTGCGCGGCCAACAACATCACCAGCTTCAAGTACGGCACGGCCAACGGCAACTTCGAGAAGGACATCGAGGTCAATCCCGTGCGCGAGCAGAAGCGCTTCGTGCTCGGCACCAACGGCAAGGTCGACGCCCTGGGCACGGGCTGGACCTATGACGCCTATTTCGAGCACGGCATCAACGACATTGAGATCAATGTCGCCAACATGATGCTGAACCCGCGCTACAACGCCGCCATCGACGCGGTGCGCAATGCGTCCGGCCAGATCGTCTGCCGCAACGCGGCGGCCGCGGCTGCGGGCTGCGTGCCGCTCAACATCATTGGCGACGTCAAGCAGGACCCGGCCGCCCTGGCCTATGTGTTGCCCGCCAACGGCCCGCGCCAGCTTTCGCGCCAACGCCAGACGGTGGCCAGCTTCAGCGTCAACGGCCAGCCCTTCTCCAACTGGGCCGGCCCGGTGGCCGTCGCCTTCGGCGCCGAGGCCCGCAAGGAAGGCTATTGGGTCACCGGCGATCCCTACGGCAATGGCGTCTACCCCGCCACGCCCAACACCACCGCCTACCCAGCTGATCCGGTGCTGAACACCACCGTGGGCAACAACTGGTTTGCCGGCAACTACCACGCAGCCGCGGGCGCCTACAACGTCAAGGAAGGCTTCGTCGAGCTGAACGCCCCGCTGTTCAAGTCCGCCAGCTTGGGCGAGGCCAACCTCAACGTCGCCGGTCGCCACACCCAGTACAGCACCTCGGGCGGCATCAACAGCTGGAAGGTCGGCTCGACCTGGAAGACCGGCATCGACGGCCTGCGCCTGCGTGCCGTCACCTCGCGCGATGTGCGCGCCCCGAACCTGTCGGAGCTCTACGCCGCGCCGGTGGTCATCAACCAGAACGTCAACTACCTGGGCAGCACCTTCACCGCCCAGCAGCGCACCGTGGGCAACACCGCCCTGCGCCCCGAACTGGCCAACAACAAGGTCGTCGGCATGACGCTGAGCCAGCCCAGCTGGGCGCCTGGCTTCAGCGCCTCCATCGACTACTTCGACATCAAGGTCAAGGACGTGATCTCCACGTTCTCGATCCAGCAGGAAGTCGATCTCTGCGTCGCGGGAAACCAGGTGTTCTGCGCTGCCATGGACCTCGTCAGCCCGACGAAGTTCGTGACGCTGCAGGCGTTCAACCTCGCCAAGATGCGCAACAAGGGCGTGGACATGGAGGCGCTCTACCGCTTCAACCTCGCCGGCATCAACCTGCCCGGCAAGCTCACGCTGCGCGGTCTGGCCACCTACACCCAGAGCTTCCTGACGGAATCCGGCGTCGTCGGCACCATCCCGGTCGAAAGCGCGGGCGTCAATCTCGGCAACACGCCGAAGTGGAAGACCCAGTTCTCGCAGACCTGGGAGTCCGACAGCGCCAGCTTCTTCATCGGCCAGCGTTGGATCAGTGACGGTGTCTACAGCAAGGAGTACATCGAGTGCCAGACCGGCTGCCCGGTCTCGACGTCGATCCACCAGACCATCGACAACAACAAGATGAAGGGCGCGCTGTACTGGGATCTGGGCGGAACCTACAAGCTCAACAAGGACGTCAGCCTGTACTTGAAGGTCGACAACGTCACCGATGTCGCTCCGCCCGCTGCGCCGTCCACCAACACCAGCTATGGCGTCAACCCCGCGCTGTTCGACGTGCTGGGCCGCCAATACCGCATCGGAGCGCGCATGACGTTCTGAGGCCGGCCGCGTCCTACAGCGGCGGCCAGCGCAGGCCGCGAGACTTCGCGACATGCGCTGGCTTGATCAGATCCGCCCGCTGGGCCGCGTGCTGCAGCTGACCTTCGATGGCTTCCTGGCCGACCGCGGCCCGCGCATGGGCGCCGCCCTGGCCTACTACACGCTGTTCTCGCTGGCGCCGCTGCTGCTCATCGTCGTGTCGGTGGCCGGCCTGGTCTGGGGTGGCGAGGCGGTGCGCGGCGAACTCTTCGACCAGCTCACCGAGCTGCTGGGCAGCAGCGCGGCCACGACAGTGGAGAGCATGCTGAAGACGGTCTCCTGGCCGGTCGGGGGCTGGCTCAGCACCGTCATTGGCCTCGGTCTGATGTTGGTCGGTGCGACAACGATGTTCGCCGAACTGCAGGACGCGCTGGACACCATCTGGCGCGTGCCGGCCCGACCCGTTCAGGGCTGGCTGAACTGGCTGCGCGCCCGGCTGCTGAGCTTCGGCCTCATCTTCGGCCTGAGCTTTTTGCTGCTGGTGTCGCTGCTGCTGGACGCGACCATGGCCGCCGCGCAGGCCTGGTGGCAGCCCTGGTTCGGCGACTGGCTGCGCGTCGCCGCGCTCGCCAACACCGTCTTCAGCCAGGGCCTGGTCGTCGCCGTCTTCGCGCTCATCTTCAAGCTGATGCCGCGGGTTCACGTCGCCTGGCGCGACGTGCTGCTCGGCGCCTTCGTCACAGCGGGCCTGTTCGCGCTCGGCCGCTACGGCATCGGCAGCTATCTGCAGCGCAGCGGCGTGGCCTCGGGCTTCGGCGCGGCGGCCTCGGTCGTCGCCCTGCTGGTCTGGGTGTACTTCTCGGCCCAGATCCTGCTGATCGGCGCCGAGTTCACCTGGGCCTACGCAAGAGTGTTGGGTTCGCGGCGGGATTCGGAGGCGGCTGGGGCAAACTTGCGCCCCGACGCCACCTCCCCACCACCGACGCGATGACGACCACGACCACCGACGACGGCCTCAAGCTCCATCTCCGCCACTGGCCCGCCCCGGCGGCTTCACGCGGGCAGGTCCTGATCTGCCACGGTCTGGGCGAACACATCGAGCGCTATGCCCATGTCGCGGCCGCGCTGAACGCCGCTGGCTGGGACGTGCACGGCTGGGATCACCGCGGCCATGGCCACAGCGAGGGCCGCAAGGGCGACATCCCCGACCACGACGCGCTGCTGCGCGACACGGCTCGCGTCATCGACGCCGTGCGCCAGCCGGGCAAACGCTTCGTGCTGCTCGGCCACAGCATGGGCGGCCTCGTCGCCGCGCGCTTCGCGGCCGAGGCGCTGACCGGCCAGCCCGCCGCCTGGAGCCGGCCGCTGGACGGGCTGGTGCTGTCCTCGCCGGCACTGGACCCGGGCCTGTCGGGTTTCCAGAAACTGCTGCTGGCCGTGGCCGGCTCGCTCTTCCCGGGCCTGGCCGTCAGCAACGGCCTCAAGCCGGCCTGGATCAGTCGCGACCCCGCCGTCGTCAAGGCCTATGCCAGCGACCCACTGGTGCACGACCGCATCACCGCCCGGCTGACGCGCTTCATCGTCGACGGCGGCGCCCGAGCGATTGGCGATGCGCCGCGCTGGCAGCTGCGCACGCTGCTGATGTGGGCCGGCGCCGACCGCTGCGTCACGCCGCGCGGCAGCGAGGCCTTCGCGGCCGCCGCGCCCGCCAACGTCGTCGCCACCCAGCCCTGGCCGGGCTTTTTCCATGAGATCTTCAACGAGCCCGAGAAGGCCGAGGTGTTGAAGACGCTTACGGATTGGCTGAACGCGTGAGCGCGTCGAGCCGATCGACGATCAGCTCCAGCCTGAGCAGCGGGTTGTCCATCGCCATCAGCCGCTGACGCGCTTCGACCGGCATGGGCAGCAGTTCGGCCCAGCGATTGGCCAGCCAGCCGGCGTCTTCCCATTGATAGGGCGGCTGCAGAGGCAGATCTTCAGCGGGGGCGCGCGCCTTCCAGCCGGCCAGCAGGTCCTGCAGTTGCTTCGCGGCCTGGCGCAGGTCGTCGGGTACCGGCACGATCTGGTCGTCGGGCAACAGTTCCAGCTCGCCGACCCACAGGCCATGGCTGAGGCAGCGTGGGCCCCTCACCTTGAAGCGCTGCGTGCCACGCGTGCGGATGCTGATGAGGCCCGCCTGGGCGTGCTCGAAATGCTCGATGCGTGCCAGCGTGCCGACGTCGTGAAACGCTTCCGCCTGGAAGCCCTCACCTTCGCGCCGCCGCACCTCGTCGCCCGAGGTCAGCGCGACGATGCCGAAGGGCTCGCCACGCGCATGGCAGCGCTGCACCATGTCCAGATAGCGCGGCTCGAAGATGCGCAGCGCCAGATGACCGCCCGGAAAGAACACCGAGCGCAGCGGGAACAGCGGCGTTTCGGTCGTGTTCATGGCTTCAGTTGCCCAATCCGAGACAGGACCCCGCGGGCCGAGCGCCGGGCCGCTCCCTAGCCGGCCCGCTCTGGCGATGTGCTTGCCGGTCACGCCGGCAAGCATCGCCGTCCCCGCGGGGGACCGGCCAAGGTACTCCTTGGACGAGGGGTTTCATTTTCAGCGGGTTTTTTCTGCGATGCGCTGGCGCAGGATGGGCAGGATGGCCTGCGCCGCTTCGCGCCCGGCCTGCACCGCGCGGCGCCGTGCCGTGAAGTCGGCACTGCCGACGCCGTCCAGCTTGGGCCGGATGACGACGTCCGCATCCCTCAGCTCGAACATGTTGATGCTGCGGCCCATGATGGAGAAGGTCTGCATCAGCATGCGGAAGGCATCGCCGGGCGGGTCCTTCTCGGGCGGCGAGGTGATGTCCACCGCCACGACGAGCTGAGCACCCATCTCCTTGGCAAAGCGCACGGGCACCGGCGACACCAGGCCGCCGTCGACGAACTCGCGCTGGCCAATGCGCACCGGCTGGAACACGGCCGGCACGGCGCTGGACGCCCGCACGGCCGTGCCGGTGTCGCCGCTGCGGAACAGGATGGACGAGCCATCGGACAGGTCGGTGGCGACGATGCCCAGGGGCAGGGCCATCTGTTCGATGTTCTTGCCGCCGGTCTTGTCGCGGATGAAGCGCGCCAGCGCCTCGCCGCGGATCAGGCCGCGCAAGGGGAAGGACCAGTCGGTGATGGCCCCCTCGTCCATGGTTTCGGCCAGGGTCTGCATCTCCTTGCCGCTCTTGCCAGAGGCGTAGAGGGCCGCGACCAGGCTGCCGGCCGAGGTGCCGGCGACGAAGTCGACCTTGATGCCGTTCTCCTCGAACACCTGGATGACGCCGATGTGGGCAAAGCCACGCGCGGCGCCGCCGCCCAGGGCCAGGCCGATGCGGGGCGGCTTGGGCGCCGGCCGGATGACGGGCGGCGGATCGGGTGGCGGCGTGGGCACGACGACGACCGGGGGCTGAGGCGGCTGCGTCGGCAGCACGGAGCAGCCGGCAAGAACCGTGACCAGGGCGGCAAGCCCGGCGCGGCGGATGAGAGYAGGAGTCATGTCGTAAGCGGGAAAGCGCGGCGCACGATAACCGAGGGCGTTCACCCGAGCTTGTAGCTTTGCAGATGTATGGAGGTCTCGGTGCCGGCAATGCCCTTGATGAGGCGCACCCGCTCCAGCACATCGGCCAGCTCCTGCAGGCTGGAGCTGCGGATCTCGGCCAGCAGGTCCCAGCGGCCATTGGTGTCGAACAGGCCGGTGATGCCGGGCTCTCCCAACAGCATGGACACCACCTCCCGCGTGCGGTTGCCCTCCACCGTGATGCTCATCCAGGCGGTGATCTGGTCGGGCACCGAGTCCGGCCGCAGCCGCACCGTATAGCCGGTGATGACGCCGCCGTCCTCCAGGCGCGCGATGCGGTTTGTGACGGTGCCGCGCGACACCTTGAGCTTGGCCGCAAGCAGGGCGACGCTGGCCCGGGCATCGGTGCGCAGCAGGGCGAGGAGTTGCTGGTCGAGAGCATCCATTTTTGATCAAAACGTCAATTTCAATTGCCATTCTGCCAAATGGCGATGCATTACGTGGCAAGAGTTGCGCTTCTGTTTGGCAGGCCGCCCCGGAAGAATCCACTTCAAGAACTCCGGAGACCCTCATGACCACCGTCCTCACCACCCAAGACGTCGCCCGAATCGTGCAGCGCGTGGGACTTCCCGATTTACTTCGCCGCCTCGTCGCCTACCTCGAAGCCGACTACCTGCGCTGGGCCGAATTCGACAAGACGCCCCGCGTCGCCGCCCACTCACCGGACGGCGTCATCGAGCTGATGCCCATCGCCGACGCCAACCTCTACAGCTTCAAATACGTCAACGGCCACCCCAAAAACCACCGCTTCGGCCTGCCGACGGTGATGGCTTTCGGCGTGCTCGCCGACGTGTCGACCGGCGCCCCCGCCCTGCTCTCCGAGCTGACCCTGACGACCGCGATGCGCACCGCCGCCACCTCCGTGATGGTGGCCAAACGCCTGGCCCGCCCCGACAGCCGCGTCATGGCCCTGATCGGCAACGGCGCCCAGAGCGAGTTCCAGGCCCTGGCCTTCCACCACCTGCTCGGCATCCGCGAGCTGCGCCTCTACGACATCGACCCCGCCGCCACGGCCAAGCTGGTGCGCCACCTCGGCAGCACGCCGGGCCTGACACTGACCGTCTGCGCGTCCACCGCCGAGGCCGTCAAGGGCGCCGACATCGTCACCACCGTCACCGCCGACAAGACCAACGCCACCATCCTGACGCCGGACATGATCGAGCCCGGCATGCACATCAATGGCGTCGGCGGCGACTGCCCCGGCAAGACCGAACTGCACCGCGGCGTGCTGGAGATGGCGCGCGTGATCTGCGAATTCGAGCCGCAGTCGCGCATCGAAGGCGACATGCAGCAGATGCCGGCCGACTTCCCCGTCACCGAGTTCTGGCGCGTGCTCGCCGGCCAGGCCGCAGGCCGCGAAGCGGACAGCCAGGTCACCGTCTTCGACTCGGTCGGCTTTGCGCTGGAGGACTACTCCGCGCTGCGCCTGCTCAGCGACATGGCCCAGCAGCTCGGCCTGGGCGCGCCGCTGAGCCTGATCCCGCAGATGGATGACCCCAAGGATCTGTTCGGCGAACTGCATCTGACCCACCAGCTTCAGGCGGCCTGACGTCCGCAACTTTCACGACGCTCTGCGGCAGCAGCAGCCACCAGAATCGGTGGCACACGCTGACGGAGGGCTCGCATGGGATCTGCCGCTCGACTGACCCGCCGCCTCTGGCCGCTGGGTCTGCTGCCCGCCCTGGCCTGGGCGGAGCCCCTGCCCGCCGACCCATTGGAGCGCCAGTGCTGGCTGGCACACACCGCCCAGCGCACGGCCGTCGACGTGCGCGAGCCGGTCTCGGTGCACTTCAGCAACCTCAAGAGCGGCTACCGCGTGCGCACGCCCTTCTGGGTCGAATTCGGCATCCGCGGCATGGGCGTCATCCCGGCCGGCAATGCCAACGAGAAGGCCGGCCACCACCACATCCTCATCGACACGCCGCTGCCGCGCGACCACACGGCGCCCATCCCCTTCTCGAACACGCACAAGCACTTCGGCAAGGCCCAGACCGGCACCGAGATCGACCTGCCGCCGGGCCGGCACACGCTGCGCCTGCTGTTCGCCGACCACGCCCACAAACCGTATTTCGTCTTCAGCAACGAGATCGCCATCGAGGTCGTGGGCAAGCGCGCCAGCGACCCTGCACCCAGGATCGTTGCGGGCGATCGCGACAGCTGCGAGGCCTGGTACGCAGACCTGCGCGCGGCACCGCGCACCGCGGCCGGCCGCGAGGTCTATGTGAAGAACCTGCGCGACGAGGAGGCCGTGTCCAGCCCCTTCACGCTGTCACTCGGCGTGCTCGGTGCCGGCCTGGGCGTGGCGCCAGCCGGCACCAGCATCAAGGACACCGGCCACTTCCGCCTGAGCTTCACTCCCAAGGGGGGCGGCAACACGGTGCGCCAGAACCTCGTCGATGGCCGCAGCGAGGCCATCGTCGATCTGCCGCTGGGCGAGTTCGAGGTCGTCGTGGCCCTGCATGACGGCGCGGGCGAGCCACTGCTCAAGGCCGCCCCGATCCGCTTCAGCGTCACCCGTCATGACAGGTAGGCGCTGACGTCCTCCACATCGATCAACGGCGCCGCCATGAAGCGCCGCGCATAGGCCAGGCAGACACCCGAGCGCAGGAAGAGATCGAACAGCGCCGGGTCGAGGTGGCCCTCGCCCACCATGCGCTTCATGATGGACAGCGCCTCGGACAGGCGCTTGCCCGGCTTGTAGGGCCGGTCGTCGGCCGTCAGCGCCTCGAAGACGTCGRCAATCGCCATCATGCGGGCCTGCGGGCTCATCTGCTCGCCGGTCAGGCCACGCGGATAGCCCTTGCCGTCCATGCGCTCATGGTGGCCGCCGGCGATCTCGGGCACATCCTGCAGATGCCTCGGGAAGGGCAGCTCGTGCAGCATCTTCAGCGTCTGCACGATGTGGTCGTTGATCTTGTAGCGCTCTTCCTCCGTCAGCGTGCCGCGCGCGATGGCGAGGTTGTGCAGTTCGCCGCGGTGATAGAGGTGTTCGGGCTGCCTGAGCTTGAAGCCCCAGCGGTTGTCGCCGGCCAGCTGATCCGTCGGCGGGCGCGGCAGGATGTGCTCGGGCCGGTCCTGCAGCAGGCGCTCGGTGGCTGGCAGCGAAGGGCGCGGCTTGGGCAGACGGCGCAGTTCCTCGATGGACAGGCCCAGCGTGTCGTCCAGCGTGCGCGACCAGCGTTTTTCGCCCACGCGGCGCAGCCGTGCGACGGCTTCGGGGTCCAGGGTCTCGCCGCCCACATTGCTGGTCGCGACGAAGGCGTAATCGGCGTCCAGCTCGGCCTGGGGCCCGGCCGCCGCCGCGCGGGCGCGCTGCACGCCGGCCTCGCCCAGTTCGGCCTCCAGATTCTCGATCAGCGCATCGCGCTTGAGCACCTCGAAGCGGCTGCGGATCTCGTGGATGCGGTTGTAGATGGTCTCGAGCTTGGTGGCCTTGTCGACGACGTACTCCGGCGTCGTCACCTTGCCGCAGTCGTGCAGCCAGGCGGCGATATGCAAGGCCTCCCACTGCTCGGCATCCATCGTGAAGCCGGCGAAGCGGCCCTCGGTCGCGTCGCATGCGGCCTGGGCCAGCATCTTGGTCAGCTCCGGCACGCGCTGGCAGTGGCCACCGGTGTAGGGGCTCTTGGCGTCGATGGCGCCGGCGACGAGCTGGATGAAGGCCTCCAGCAGCTCCTTGCGCGCGCGCAGCAGCAGCTGGTTGTCGATGGCAATGGCGGCCGTGCCCGACAGCGCGCTGACAAAGGCCACGCGGGCAGCGCCCAGGGGCTCGAACGGCCGCTCGGCGGAGCGCGGGAAAGTCAGCGTCAGCGTGCCTATGGTGTCGTGCTGGCTGTTCTTCAGCGGCACGGACAGCAGGCGCATGCGCGAAGCGCCGAGGGCGGCGAACAGCCGCTCATAGGCTGCCAGGTGGGCGGGGTCGTCCCAGCTCAGGTCGACTTCCACCGGCCCGTTGGCACGCAATGCATGCACCGGCGCGGCCACGCTGTCGGGCGCGTTCACCTGCCAGGTCATGCCACGGCGCGCCGACGTCTCGCCGCCGACGCGCGAGGCCGCCGGCTCCAGCGTCAGGCCATCGGCCGACAGCAGGTGGACGGAGCCACCGCTGGCGCCGGCCACGGCGATGGTCTCGCGCAGGATCAGGTCCAGCAAGGTGTCGAAATCGCGCTCGGCGCTCAGCGCGTCGCTGATGTCGAGGAAGCGCCGCAGCGAATGCTTCATCGCCGTCATCGCGATGGCCAGGCGGTCGACCTCGCGGATCAGGCTGCGCTTGGGGTCGGCGCCGTCGAACTCGAAGCGCTCGATGGCCTCGGCCTGGCGCGCGAGATTGCGCAGCGGGCGCGACACCCGGTCGGCCAGCAGATGCACCAGCGGCAGCAGCAACAGCATCAGCGCCAGCGAGATGTAGAAGCTGTGGCGGCGGCTTTCGAGCTGGAAGGCCTGCAGCTCCTCGCGCGGCGCGGCCATCAGCAGCAGCAGCGGCGCGCCGGCCTCCACGGTACCCGTCAGCGGCAGCGCATGGCTGACCCACTCGCGGCCGTCTATCGTCTGCACCGACGTGAGATGACCCTCGCCATCGCGGCGCTGCCACAGCTCGCGCATCAGCGGCGACGCCGACTCACCCACGCGCGGCAGGCTCTGGCCATCCTTCAGCGCCGGGCCGCGCTCGCGCCGGGCCTCGGCCAGCATCTCGCCTTCCTGCGTCGCGATGAGCAGCTCGGCCGAACGGCTGATCTGCGGCCGCATCAGCATTTCGCTCAAGGCCTTCAGGCTGACGTCGGCACCAACGATGGCGCCGCCATGGGCCTGGGCCAGCGTCACGCCAGGCTCGCCCGTCGTGAAGAAGCGGTAGGGCGCCGACTGCACGAGCTGACCCTCGCCGGCCTTGCGGGCCAGCGCATACCAGGGCCGTGTGCGCGGGTCGAAGTCGTACTCGGCGCGGTCGCGCTGCTGCAGCTCTCGCAAGGCCTCGTCGTAGAAGCGGTAGCTGCCCCGCGGGGCGGCGCCGCCGTCGCGGTTGACGCTCTGCAGCCCGAAGGCCGCCTCGGCCGGGGCATCCATGCGCTTGCGCGTCGCCGCGTCGCTGAGGCGGCGCAGCAGCACGAAGGAGCCGCCCGAGTTGCCGGCATAGACGGCCGACACCGAGGCATTGACGCGCAGGGCCGCCGCCATCTGCGGAAGGGCCGCCAGGCGCTCGGCTTCATTGCCCGCGCGACCCAGGGCGCCGGTCGCCAGCAGGGCCACGCTGACGCGCGCCGGCCTCAGCTCGGTCTCGACGGCTGCCGCCGCCTCGCGCCCGATGCGCTTGGCCGCCGCGCTGGCCTGTTGAAGCATCAGCGCGTCGCTGCGCGAGCGCTCGTGCAGCAGCAGCACGCCGTACACCAGGGCCACCAGGCCCACCATCAGAAAGCTCAGCGTGATGTAAAGCGTCTTGGGCTTGAGAAGCGGCATGGAACCCGTGAGGCAGCAGCGTTGCAGCAGTATCCCCGTGTCACGGCTACTTTGCCTGCGGTTACCGGTTGGAGTGGCCGGGGGCGCCAAGTCCTACAAGTTCGCGCCCAGTCGACAACCAGGATGGCCTGGCGACGACCGGTCGCAACTCGTCGCAGGCCCCACCCGGCGCCTGCGCTGCCATGGATGAAGTAGGAAAGCAGTCCCATGAAAAAGATCGCACTCAGTCTTGCCGTTCTCGCCCTGGCCGCCAGTGCCCAGGCCCAATCCACACGACCGAGCGGCAGCATCACCGCCGCTCACACCTATGGCCTGGTGTCCCTGGGCCAAAGCCATCTGAATACCGATTGCACAGGCGGGCACGCGTGCGACCGCAACGCCCTCGGCGGCAAGGCCGTGTTCGGCTATGGCTTCGGCAACGGCCTGTCGCTGGAAGGTGGCTACACCAACTTCGGCAAGTTCCATGCCTCGCGGGGCCTGCTGGGCTTGAGCGCCAGGCCCGAGGCCCTGCACTTCGGCGGCGCCTACACGGCCAACCTGACACCGGATTGGGGCGTGGTCGGCCGTCTGGGCGTCGCCCGCGTGCGCACCAAGCTCGATGCCGAGGCCGGCACGATGAGCGGCTCGGACAGTCAGAGCAAGACCCAGCCCATCGTCGGCGTCGGCGTCAACTACGCGGTGACGCCATCGACCCGCGTCGAACTCGGCGTGGACACCACCCGCGCCCACTACCTGGGCGAACGCCACAACGTGCGCATGGTGTCGCTGGGCGCGCGCATGGCCTTCTGATGGACATATTCACCTGAGCCTGATTCCCGTGACAAGGGCACCCGGATGACACGCATGTCGTAGTTAGCATGCGGGCCGCCTCAACCGGGCCGGGCCGGTCATACGGCCGGCCCCTCCAAGTCACAGGGAATCTCTCATGAAGACACATGCCTTCGTTCTTGCCGCACTGTTCGCAGCGACCGCCGCCCAGGCCGCGGAGCCCGCTCCCAGTCCGTTCTATGTCACAGCTGCAGCGGGCTCGACCCGCCTGAGCGCTGACTGCTCCGGCACCACGTCCTGTGACAACAGCGGTACCGGCGGCAAGCTGGTCTTCGGCTACAGCTTCGGCAATGGCTTCAGCCTGGAAGGCAGCTACATCAACTTCGGCAAGGCCCACGCCGGCATTGCCAGCATCGCCGGCACCCCCGCCGGCACCGTCACGCTCAAGCCCTCGGCCCTCGTGTTCGGTGGCGCCTACGCGCTGCCCCTGGGCAGCGACTGGGGCATGACRGTTCGCCTCGGCGTGGCGCAGGTGAAGACTCGCACCAACTTCTCCTTCGGCGCCCAGAGTGGGGATGCGGCCGAGAGCGAGACCAGGCCGGTGGCGGGCCTCGCCGTCAGCTACGCACTCAACAGCAGCGTCAAGCTCGAACTCGGCGTGGACGCCAGCCAAGCACAGATGAGCGGACAGAAGGGCAGCGTGCGCCTCGTGTCGCTCGGCGCGACCTTCTCTTTCTGATCCTTCCGCGCGAGTCATTTCCCAGGCCGCCTTGTGCGGCCTTTGTCGTTCCTACACTCGCGCCATGAACTACGCCCCGCTGATCAAGGAACTGGGCCGCGGCGCCCGGGGAGCGCGCGACCTGAGCCGCGAACAGGCCGAAGAACTCTTCGGCGAGATGCTGGACGGCCAGGTGCCCGACATGGAGCTGGGCGCCATGCTGATCGCGCTGCGCGTGAAGGGCGAGAGCGCCGACGAGGTGGCGGGCTTCCTGGCCGCCATGCAGGCCCGCACGGCCTCGCTGGCCGCGCCCCCAGGGCCACGCACCGTGCTGCTGCCCAGCTTCAACGGCGCCCGCAAGCAGGCCAATCTGATGCCGCTGGTGGCCCAACTGCTGGCCCGCGAAGGCGTGCCGGTGCTGATCTTCGGCCGGCATGACTTCGACAGCCGCCACAGCCCCTTCGAGTTGCTGGACGCCCTGGGCTTGTCCGCCAGCGGATCGCTGGCGGACGCCGAGGCGAGGCTAACAAGCGACAGACTGGCCGTCCTGCCTTTGCAGATGCTCAACCCTGGCTTGAACGCGCTGATGGCCCTGCGCCCCCGGTTGGGCGTACGCAACAGCTCGCACAGCCTGGCCAAGCTGCTGGACCCCTTCCCCGCCGGCCGCGGCGTGCGGGTCGTGGCGGTGACGCATCCGGAGTACCTGGACAGCATGGGCAACGCCCTGCCCGGCCTGACGGCGGGGGGCGGCCGGGCCCTCTTGATGCGCGCCAGCGAGGGCGAGGCTTATGCCCATCTGCGCCGCAAGGCCCATCTGATCGGTTTCCAGGACGGCCAGACCGCCCCGCTGCACCCGGCCGACACCACCGATCTGGACTGGCCGCTGTCGCCGGCCTGCGCGCCGGCCGAGAACGCCGCCCTGATCCGCGCCATGCTGGAAGGCACCGAAATGGTGCCTCCACGCATCGCCGAACAGGTCGCCGCCCTGCGGGTTTTGGCCACAAACTGAGGTTGCTTATTCACCTTGGGCATATGGCCCGAAAAAGAATGTAGTTCTGCGGCACTGCAACATTCCCTAGAGTCGCGCCCTCGGGTGGCATGGGGCCGCTCCTGGAGCGTGTGTGCTGGACGGAATTGCGATTGCGAGCGGATTGGCCGTCGGCCTCATCGTCGGGATTACCGGCGTGGGCGGCGGCTCGCTGATGACGCCGCTGCTGCTGTCCGTCTTCAAGCTCAGCCCGGCCGTCGCCATCGGCACCGACCTGTGGTTTGCCTCCCTGACCAAGATGAGCGGCTCGGTCGCCCATGCCCGCCACGGCCATGTGAACTGGGCCATCGTGCGCCGCATGCTGATGGGCTCCATCCCGGCCTCCATCGCAACCATCGCGCTGATGCACCTGACCGGCGTCACCAAGGGCTGGGCCTCGGCGCTGACGTTTTCGCTGGGCATCGCCCTGCTGTTGACGGCTGTCGTCGTCGCCTTCAAGCAGAGCTGGCAGCCCCTGGGCCTGAAGCTGGAGCGCTGGATTCCCGAATCGCGCAAGCCGACGCTGATGGTGGCCCTGGGCCTCATCCTCGGCGTGCTGGTGTCGCTGTCCTCCATCGGCGCCGGCGCCATCGGCGCGACGCTGATCCTGCTGATCTACCCCCGCATGAAGGCCCGCGACATCGTGGGCACCGACATTGCCCATGCCGTCCCGTTGACGCTGGTGGCGGGCCTGGGCCACGCCAGCCTCGGCAATGTGAACTGGGAACTGCTCGTGTCCCTGCTCATCGGCTCTTTACCTGGCATCTGGCTGGGTGCCCAATTGACCCGTCGGCTGCCCGACGGCGTCGTGCGCAGCCTGCTCTGCGTTTCTCTTCTGATGGCCGGCTGGAAGGTCATCCACTAATCATGTATCGCTACACCGACTTCGACCGCCGCTTCGTCCACGCCCGCGCCGCGCAGTACCGCGACCAGCTCGAGCGCCACCTCGCCGGCACCCTCGGCACCGACGAGTTCCGCGCGCTGCGCCTGCAAAACGGCTGGTACATCCAGCGCCACGCGCCCATGCTGCGCGTTGCCGTGCCCTATGGCGAGCTGTCCTCGCGCCAGCTGCGCCAGTTGGCGCGCATCGCCCGCGACTACGACCGCCAGCCCGACGGCCCGTTTGCCGGCCAGGGTGGTTATGGCCATTTCACGACGCGCCAGAACCTGCAATACAACTGGATCCCGCTGGTGGACAGCGCCACGGTGATGGAGCTGCTGGCCGAGGTCGACATGCACGGCATCCAGACCAGCGGCAACTGCATCCGCAACATCACCAGTGACGCCTTCGTCGGCATCGCGCCGGACGACATCGTCGACGCCCGCCCCTACTGCGAGATCCTGCGCCAGTGGAGCACCCTGCACCCCGAGTTCGCCCACCTGCCGCGCAAGTTCAAGATCGCCGTCTCGGGCGCCAAGGAAGACCGCGCGGCCATCGGCTGGCATGACATCGGCCTGCAGCTGAAGAAGAACGAAGCGGGCGAGGTCGGCTTCCAGGTGCTGGTGGGTGGCGGCATGGGCCGCACGCCGATTCCGGGCGTCGAGATCAACGCCTTCGTGCCCTGGCAACAGATCCTCGTCTACATCGAGGCCATCGTGCGCTGCTACAACCTGGCCGGCCGGCGCGACAACCTCTACAAGGCCCGCATCAAGATCCTCGTCAAGGCCGAAGGCCAGAAGTTCTTCGACGCGGTCAACGAGGAATACCGCCGCATCCTGGCCGACGACAACGGCGGCCACGAGCACATCATTCCCCAGGCCGAGCTGGACCGCGTGGCGGCCTGCTTTGTCGACCCTGAGGGCGTCGCACTGGTCGCCGAGCCGACGCTCGATACCAGCGATCCGGCCTTCGCACGCTGGCTGGCGCGCAATGTCGACGGCCACCGCGTCGCTGGCTACCGCGCCGTGACACTGAGCCTCAAGCGCGTCGGCATCGCGCCCGGCGACACCAGCGCCGACGTGATGGACACCGCCGCGGCCCTGGCCGACCAGTTCAGCCACGGCGAGCTGCGCGTCACGCACCGGCAGAACCTCGTGCTGCCCTGGGTCAAGGCTTCGGACCTGCCCGAGCTCTTCCAGGCCGCCCGCGCCGCCGGCTTCGCCACGCCCAATGCCCGCCTGCTGACCGACCAGATCGCCTGCCCCGGCGGCGATTTCTGCGCGCTGGCCAATGCCCGCTCGCTGCCGCTGGCCGCCGAGATCGCCGAGCGTTATCAAGACCAGGACGAGCTCGAAGATCTCGGCGAGATCGACCTGCACATCAGCGGCTGCATCAACTCCTGCGGCCACCACCACAGCGGCCACATCGGCATCCTCGGCGTCGACAAGGACGGCGACGAGTGGTACCAGCTGACGCTGGGCGGCAGCGACGGCACCAAACTGTCGGGCACGACCGTGGCCGGCAAGGTCATCGGCCCCAGCTTTGCGGCCGACGAAATCGCCGACGCCATCGACGCCGTCATCGAGACCTTCAAGCGCGAGCGCCAGGCCGGCGAGCATTTCGTCGACGCGGTGAAGCGCCTCGGCCTCGACCCCTTCAAGACCGCGGCGAATGCCGTTCGCGTCTCGACCGCGAAGGCTTGATCGATATGAAATTCATCAACGCCACCACCTGCCCATGGAAGCACGCCATCGGCGAAGACGGCCCCAAGCCCGATCCCGATCCGGCGCCCAACCGCCTGCTGTCGCTGGAGCAATGGCATGCCGTGAAGACGCGCTGGCCGGCCGGCACGCCGGTCGCCATCGAGTTCCCGAACGACGCCGACATCAACCAGCTGGTGCCCGACCTGGGCCGCATCGCCCTCGTCGTGCTCGACTTCCCCAAGTGGACCGACGGCCGCGCCTACAGCCAGGCCCACATCCTGCGCAGCCGCTTCAAGTTCAAGGGCGCCATCCGCGCCCGCGGCGAAGTGCTGGTCGACATGATGCAGTTGCTGGCCCGCACCGGCTTCGACGAGGCCGTCATGCGCGGCGACCAGTCCCAGGCTGCCGCGCAGAAGGCGCTGGACCTGTTCGCGCCGGTGGGCTTCTACCAGGGCGACGTCGGCGAGACGCGACCCTGGTTCCAACGGAGCGCAGCGTGAGCACCGAAGTCAGCAGCCTGCCCTGGGCCGCCGCGCCTGCGGCTGGCAACGCCATCGGCCTCTACGCCAAATGGACGCCGGCGCTGGACGCCAAGATCGAGGCCGCGCTGCAGCGCCTGCGCGACGCCAGCATCGAGCATGGCGACGGCCTGGTGCAGAGCAGCAGCCTGGGCGTGGAAGACATGGTCATCACCGACCTGATCGCCCGCACCCAGCTGCCCATCGCCATCGCCACGCTGGACACGGGCAAGCTGCATCCCGAGACGCTGGCGCTGATCCCGCGCATCCACGAGCGCTACGGCCGCGAGGTCGAGGTCTTCAAGCCGGTGGCCGACGCCGTCATCCAATTCGTCCGCAAGGAGGGCGAGGAGGCGATGTACAAGAGCATCGAGCTGCGCAAGGCCTGCTGCGGCCTGCGCAAGATGGAGCCGCTGGGCCGCATGCTGAAGGGTCGTTCGGCCTGGATCACCGGCCTGCGCCGCGAGCAGAGCGGTGCCCGTGGCGACGTGGCCTTTGACGAAGACGACGGCAACAACCGCCGCAAGATCAGCCCCATCGCCGACTGGACCTGGGCCGAGGTCTGGGCCTATGTCGAGAAATACGCCGTGCCCTACAACCCGCTGCATGACCAGTTCATGCCGAGCATCGGCTGCGCGCCATGCACCCGAGCGATTGCCGTGGGAGAAGACTTCCGCGCCGGACGCTGGTGGTGGGAGGACTCTACGAAAGAATGCGGCCTGCACGCCAAATCATGAATGCTGCTGTGAAACCCGAACAACTCATCGCCGACGTCGACCACGCCCACCTGGATGCGCTGGAAGAGGAAGCCATCTTCATCCTGCGCGAGGTCGCAGCCACCTTCGAGCGCCCCGCCCTGCTCTTCTCCGGTGGCAAGGACAGCTGCGTCGTGCTGCGCCTGGCCGAGAAGGCCTTCAAGATGAAGAACGCGGCGCACCCGAGTGGCTACTCGGGCCAGCTGCCCTTCCCGCTGGTGCATATCGACACCGGCCACAACTTCCCCGAGGTCATCACCTTCCGTGACCAGCGCGTGGCGGACATGGGCGAGCGCCTCGTCGTCGGCCATCTGGAAGCCAGCATGGCCAAGGGCACGATTCGGCTCTCCCACCCGCTGGAAAGCCGCAACGGCCACCAGACGGTGACGCTGCTGGAGACCATCGAGGAGCACAAGTTCGACTGCCTGATCGGCGGCGCCCGCCGCGACGAGGAGAAGGCGCGCGCCAAGGAGCGCATCTTCAGCCACCGCGACAGCTTCGGCCAATGGCAGCCCAAGGAGCAGCGCCCCGAGCTGTGGACGCTGTTCAACACGCGCATCCGCCCGGGCGAGCATTTCCGCTGCTTTCCCATCAGCAACTGGACCGAGCTGGACGTGTGGCTCTACATCGCCCGCGAGAACATCCCGCTGCCGCAGATGTACTTCGCGCATGAGCGCCAGGTGATCCGCCGCAAAGGCCTGCTGGTGCCGCTGACCGAGGTGACGCCGCCGGAAGCAGGCGAGACCGTCGAGACCGCCACCGTGCGTTTCCGCACCGTGGGCGACATGACCTGCACCTGCCCGGTCGAGAGCCCCGCCGCCAATGCGAGCGAGGTCGTGGCCGAGACGTTGACCGTCACCGTCAGCGAGCGCGGCGCTACGCGCATGGACGACCGCACCAGTGAAGCTTCGATGGAGAAGCGCAAGAAGGAAGGGTATTTCTGATGAAGGCGCTGCGATTCCTCACGGCGGGCTCCGTTGACGACGGCAAGTCCACGCTGATCGGCCGCCTGCTGTTCGACGGCCAGGCCATCCTGGCCGACCAGCTCGACACGCTCGAACGCCGCGCCGCCGGCCGCCCCATCGACCTGAGCCTGCTGACCGACGGCCTCGAAGCCGAGCGCGAGCAGGGCATCACCATCGACGTGGCCTACCGCTACTTCGCCACCAAGACGCGCAAGTTCATCATTGCCGATGCCCCTGGCCATGAGCAGTACACCCGCAATATGGTCACGGCCGCAGCCGGCAGCGATGCCGCCGTCGTGCTTGTGGACATCACCAAGCTGGACCTGACGGAAGCCGAAGTCACGCTGCTGCCGCAGACGCGCCGCCACTCGCTGCTGGCCCAGCTGCTGCGCGTGCCCAGCATCGTCTTCGCGATCAACAAGATCGACGCACTGGACGACGCCGGCGCCGGCTTCGCCAAGGTCAAGACGGCGCTGGACAAGTTCGCCGCCGCGGCGGGCCTGAACGTGGCCGCCACCGTGCCCGTCAGCGCCCTGCGCGGCGACAACGTGACCCAGCCGCTGGACGCACCCTGGTGGAACGGCGAGAGCCTGCTGCAGGTGCTGGAGCGCCTGCCCACGCTGAGCGAGCGCGCCGACGCGCCGCTGTCCCTGCCCGTGCAATACGTGCAGAAGGACGCCTACCAGTCCAAGGGCACCGGCGTGCAGCCGCGCGTGCTGTGGGGCCGCATCGCCCACGGCGCCGTCAAGGCCGGCGACACCATCGAGGTGCTGCCGTCCAGGCAGACCGCCGTCGTGTCCGAGGTGCGCCTGGCCGGCGAGACCGTGCCCAGCGCCGAAGCCGGCGACTCGGCCGGCCTGGTGCTGGACCGCCAGCTCGACGTCAGCCGCGGCGACTGGATCGTCACGCCCGGCTCGGCCGCGTCGACCAAGACCTTCCCGGCGACGCTGGCCTGGCTGGACACCGAAGCTGCCAAGCCCGGCCGCAAATACTGGGTGCGCCACGGCAACCGCTGGGTGCAGGCGCGCATCTCGGCCATCGACTCGGTGCTGGACATCAACACCCTGCAGCCCCAGGACGCCCACGAGCTGCCGGTCAACACCATCGGCCGCGTGCAGATGGAAGTGCAGCACGAGCTGCCGGTCGAGCCCTTCGTGGACAACCGCGTCGGCGGCGCGCTGATCGTCGTCGACCCGGCCAGCCACCGCACCAGCGGCGCCCTGCTGGTGGACGTGCAAGCCGCCACGCCGGCGGAAGAGGCCTGGTGATGAGCGGCCGTGTGATCTTCGTCAGCGCCGGCCCCGGCGCGGCCGACCTGATCACGCTACGCGGCGCGCGCGCGCTGTCGCGGGCCGACGTCGTGCTGGCCGATGCGCTGGCCGACCCAGGCCTGCGCGAGCTGGCGCCGCAAGCCCGCTGGATTTCTGTGGGCAAGCGCGGCTTCGAGCATTCGGCCAAGCAGACCGAGATCAACGCCCTGCTCGTCAAGGCGGCGCAGGAACACGCCCTCGTCGTGCGCCTGAAGGGCGGCGACGCCAGCGTCTTCGGCCGTCTGGAAGAAGAACTCATCGCCCTGGCTGAGGCCGGCATCGCCAGTGAAGTGGTGCCCGGCGTGACCGCGGCTCTTGCCGCCGCCGCCCAGGCGCAACGCCCGCTGACGCGCCGTGGCCGAGGCCGCAGCGTGTCGCTGACGACGGCCATGACCGAGGCGGGTGAACTGCGCGCCGCGCAGAGCGCCGACACCGAAGTCTTCTACATGGCCGGCCGCCAGTTGGCCGCCCTTGGCCGCCAGTTGCTGGCCGCTGGCTGGGCGCCGGACACGCCGACGCTGGTCGTCAGCCGTGCCGGCTGTGCCGATGCCATCACCAGCGAGCACGCGCTGGCCGACCTCGCTCACGCGGCCCTGCTGCACCGCGGCCGCCCCACGGTCGTCACGGTCGGGACAGGAGCCAGCCGCGTCCGCGCGCAGGATCAAAACCACGCCGACCTTAAAATCGTCGTTTCGCCCGAATCATTGCCCATCGGGGCGCCCCTTACTTCCCAGAGCCGCTCATGACCCACGTCGTCACCGAAGCCTGCATCCGCTGCAAATACACCGACTGCGTCGACGTCTGCCCGGTCGACTGCTTCCGCGAAGGCCCGAACTTCCTCACCATCGATCCCGATGAGTGCATCGACTGCGCGGTCTGCATCCCCGAATGCCCGGTCAACGCGATCCTGCCGGAGGAGGATGTGCCGGGAGATCAGATCCACATGATCAAGATCAACGCCGACCTCGCCAAGGGCTGGCCCAGCATCACCAAGCGCAAGCCCGCGCTGCCGGACGCCGACGAGTGGAAAGACAAGACGGGCAAGCTGCCCGAGCTGATCCGCTGAACTTTCCTTCCCTCTCCTCATGCAGGCAGTAGAGATCAGGCCCGACGCCATCCACACCGACGCCGTCATCGTCGGTGCCGGCCCGGTCGGCCTCTTCCAGGTCTTCGAGCTGGGCCTGCTGGAGATCAAGGCCCACATCATCGACAGCCTGGCCTACCCCGGTGGCCAGTGCATCGAGCTCTATCCCGACAAGCCCATCTACGACATCCCGGCCGTGCCCGTGTGCACCGGCAAGGAGCTGACCGACAACCTGCTCAGGCAGATCGAGCCCTTCGGCGCGACCTTCCACCTGGGCCAGGAAGTCACGGTCGTGCAAAAGCTTGAGGATGGCCGCTTCATCGTCGAGACCAGCAAGGGCACGCAGCTCGTCGCCAAGACCGTCTTCATCGCTGGCGGTGTCGGCAGCTTCCAGCCGCGCACGCTGAAGGTCGAAGGCGTCGAGAAGTACGAAGGCACGCAGGTCCACTACCGCGTCAAGGGCCCGACCCAGTTCGCCGGCAAGAACCTGCTCATCATCGGCGGCGGTGACTCGGCGCTGGATTGGGCGCTGAATTTCTGCGCCGCCAACCCCGACGGCAATCCGCACAAGGCCGAGAGCGTCATCCTCGTACACCGCCGCGACGGCTTCCGCGCCGCGCCCGCCAGCGTCGCCAAGATGCACGAGCTCTGCGACGCCCACGAGATGCAGTTCATCGTCGGCCAGGCCACCGGCATCGACGAGCGGGATGGTCAGCTCACCGGCGTCAAGATCACCGGCAACGACGGCATCACCCGCGTCGTGCCCTGCGACCAGGTGCTGGCCTTCTTCGGCCTCAGCCCCAAGCTTGGGCCCATTGCCGAATGGGGCCTGGCCCTGGAACGCAAGCAGATCGTAGTCGACACCGAGAAGTTCGAGACCAGCGTGCCGGGCATCTTTGCCGTCGGCGACGTGAACACCTACCCGGGCAAGAAGAAGCTCATCCTCAGCGGCTTCCACGAAACCGCGCTGGCTGCGTTTGGCGCCGCGCCCTATGTGTTCCCCGACAAGCGCGTGCATCTGCAATACACGACGACCAGCCCGAAGCTGCACAAGGTGCTGGGCGTGGAGTCGCCGGTGTTCGACTGAGCCGAGCGGCCCTCACTGGCCGTAGGCCAGGCCCGACTGCCAGACCTCCCGCATGCGCGACAGCAGCTCGCGCGGGATGCGGTCATCCGACTCCGCTTCAGCCAATGCCCGTTGCATGCCCTGGGCCAGGCGTTGCAGCACCGCCGCTGGTGCCTTCACATTGCACACCTTGGTACCGAAAACGAGCAGCTCCTGCGTCGTCGGATAGGCCTTGCTCGTGTGCTTGCCGGCAAACAGCTTGAGGGCCAGCGTCCGGTCCTCGAGCTCGGGGCCGCCGGCGTACTGCGTGTAGCGGTAGATGGCCGTCGTGACGACATCGAACATCGGTGCCAGCCAGATGTCGCTCGGTGAGCGGTAGAGCAGGCCGAAGTTCTTCAGATGCGCATCGCCATTGCGAACCATGATGGAGAACGAGACCTGCTCGAAGAACCGGTCAAGGTCGGCTTGCGGCAGTTGCAGTTGCCTCAGCAGCCCCGCGATGCGCTCGTAGCTGCCGTGGTATTTGCGGTCGGAAAGCGTGTCGCGAACGCGCTGCCCGGACAGTGCCGCAATGTCTTCGAAGCCGAGGCGCTCCACCGTGCCATCCGGCTTCAGGACGGTGTCGAAGCGCTCTAGCACCAGCATCTGGCCGTCATGCGACAGGTCGAACACCGGCGTCGCGATGCCGGCCAGGTTGGCTGCGCGCAGGCACAGGTATTCGTTGGCCGCCAGACCGGGATAGGCCTCGCTCGCCGCCTTCACGATGAGGGTGGGAATGGGCACCGCGATCCGCAACTCGGGCACCATGATTTTGGGCTGCATGCCGGCAATGCCGGCACCGGTGCTCAGATAGGCCGCCACCAGGTCGTTGAACACTTCAGGCGAGTAAGCGGTGCTGAGCAGGCCCTCCTTGCTCAGCGGTACCGCGGCCTGCGGCGCGTCGGCACCGGGGATGCGATAGCCCAGCCGGCCGATGCCGTTGTCGCCGATGAGGGCCAGCATGTGCATGGCCGTCGTCTGCTGCTTGGGGAACAAGGCCCGGATGCGCATGAACAGATCGCCCTCGGGCAGGTTCTGGTCCATGGGCGCAAAGAGGTCGCCATCCGTCCACGTGAGCCGGGCCGCCGCAGGCATCAGCAGCGCGACCGAGGGCTGCTCGGCAGAGGCCTCCAGGTACCGGAACTCATAGGTCGACGCCTTGAGCAATTGGCCCGCACTCAGGCGCGGCCCAATGGACACGTCGAGCTGGGCGATGCGCTCAGGCAGCATCGTCATCCTTGTTGAAGGCCGCAGCCACTTCCTCCATCGTCGGCAGGCCCACCGGCTCCAGGCGCATGGCCATATTCAGGGCGCGAAGCACGTCGAACAGCGACGACACGGACGCCTCCTCGCCCCCCTCCAGGCGGTAGACCACCTCACGCACCCGCCCGGCCCGCTCGGCCACCGCCTTCTTGCTGAGGCCCAACGCTTCGCGCCGCTGCTGAAGCAGCTCGCCGAGTTCGGCAGGGAGCCTGATATTGCCAGTCATGGCTTGCATTTTCTACAAATATCCTCGATTTGCAAGCCATGACTTGCATATATCAGCAGCATGACTGCCTCTGCGAGTGAGAAGGCTGCACCGGGCAAACAGACGAGGCTTTTGCTCCGGGTGGGCTGTCCAGTAACCTGCGATATGAGCGAAAAGCCGGCTGACGTATGGTTCCAGACCTTTCGCCCTTCAGACGGAAAGATGCTTAGCACCAAGCTGGTCTTCAGCAGCAGTGCCAAACCTTGACCCCGAGCGCCCCTCGCAAGGCAGGGGCAGCCTTCACCGTGCGATGAGCTGAGCGCCCTTGCTTTCCACACCCGAGCTTGGATGTCGAGAAATCAACTACTTAGCCAGTTAAACCTCGGCCCATCAAGATAAACAGCGAGTGCGGCTGCGGCCCTCGCCTTCTGATGTCGCCAGCGCGTGGTCACTGCTGGCCAGTCAGCTGCCTCGTAAACTGAGCTGCGCGAAGCCACGTCGGCCGACTTTGATGTGCGGCAACGGTAGGACAAGACATACACGAGCAAGCATCTAGGCGTATCAATGGCGGATCTTTCATTTGGCACAACGGTTGCTGTCGAGCCGGCATGCGCCGTGTCAGTTGATTCGGTCGATGCGGTCCAAAGCGCTTTAGGCGCTGTGACTGACGACGCCGATTGCCTATGGATTTCGTACGAAAACTCCTGGCTGCGTCACTGGGCGTCTCTGCTGCCGAGGGCCTACGACGCCCCTAGAGTCGCGCATCTCTGCGAGGACTTCAGCGTTATTCGGCCGGATCAGGTGCCGCCTCTGGCGTCTGAAATTGAGGCCGTGATAGAGAAGTTTCAGCGAGAGCCGTTTGCCCTCTTGTCTCTTCTAGCCGATCCAGGCGACTACACGGTTGAATACGTCGACGACTATCGAAAAGAGATTGCTCAGGTCATCAGTCGTCAACCGGAATTGCCGCACGTACAGGTCTACCTTGACGGACGTGAATGTGCCGACACGCTTGCCAGCTTCCTCGTAGCTCACCTGGCGGTACTGCGGCGGGCCCAAGCGCAAGGATTCGCCGCGCTGCACGCATGGTTCGGGAACTAAGCCGCCCTTGCGTTAAGCTGACTGTCCCTGCTTCCCGCACCGAGCTTCGCTGCTGGGAAATCAACTACTTAGCCAGTTAATCCTCGGCCCACCAAGATAAACACCAAGCGGACGATGGAAGTACTCGGTTCCAAGGAGACCTTCGCATTCGTCATCGGCCCTGACGCCACGCGCGGCACAAGAGTTGAAATCTGGGCAGGGGACGAATGCTTAACACCTGTCGATGTTTGGCCGCACATCCCGGCCTTCCTTCATCATCTGGAGCTAGGCGCAAAGCGTCTTCGTGCACCAGCCTCATTTGCGAGGCACGAGGATGAACTGCAAGGCTTATCAGCTGAAGGCGCGTTCAATCTCCTCACCAGCGACGGCGCCCCAGGGCTTCAGGCGGCGCTGCGTGTGCTTGATTGGGGGCCGACGACAGATGACGTGGTTTGCTTCCTTGTTCCTTCAGCCGGTCAGCTGTGCCTAACGTGGAAACTGAACGCAGGGCCGGTGATCCGGTCATTGCCGATTGAACCGAGTGAACTCGCTTACCGCTTCGATYAGGCGCGAGAGCGGCTCTCGACG
Source organism: Roseateles sp. P2_H4 (assembly GCF_056403315.1). Taxonomy (NCBI): domain Bacteria; kingdom Pseudomonadati; phylum Pseudomonadota; class Betaproteobacteria; order Burkholderiales; family Sphaerotilaceae; genus Roseateles; species Roseateles sp. P2_H4. The sequence continues at coordinate 52,302 of NZ_JBFUFR010000020.1, forward strand.
CCGTGAAGGCGCAAGTCGCTTCGTCGCTAGAATCGCTACCGCTTTGAGGCGCATGCCTTGAAGCTTCGCTAGGGGTGCTGGTCCTTGATTGGATCGGCTGAGACAGTCCCTTTGAACCTGATCGGCGGCTTCGGCCGCCCCCTCGATCCGAAAGGGTCCAGGGGAGTTAATCCTCGCGCAGGGAAGCAGCCGATCAGCAGGGCCTCCTTTCTCTCGTCTCCGGAGCCCTCCGCGTCCTCGTTTGCCGACCTGCCATCGCTTTGCATTCCGATGGCACGACTCTCTTTCTCCCTCTCCGTTCTTGGTGCCGCTACGGCGCTGCTCGTCACCAGCCTCGCCGCCGCCCAGACCCTGCCCCAGGTCAGCGTGACCGGCAAGGCCGTCGAGGCCGCGCCGGGCCTGTCCGGCTTCAGCGACCCGCCGGCCAAGCTGCCGATGCAGGCCGTCAGCCTGTCGGCCGAGCGCCTCACCGATCTCGGCATCGGCCAGCTGTCGGGCCTGACCAAGCTCGACGCTTCCGTCTCCGATGGCTACAACGCCGTCGGCTACTGGTCGCAGCTCAAGGTGCGCGGCTTCGATCTCGACAACCGCTTCAACCTGCGCCGCGACGGCCTGCCCATCAGTGGCGAGACCTCGCTGTCGCTGGCCAACAAGGCCTCGGTCGAGGTGCTCAAGGGCAGCTCAGGCATGCAGGCCGGCACCAGCGCGCCGGCCGGCCTCGTCAACCTCGTCGTCAAGCGGCCGCTGGCCGAGGATGCGACGGCCTTGATGCTGGGTGCCATCCAGGGCGGCAGCGTGGAAGCCAGCCTCGACCATTCGCAGCGCTTCGGCACCCAGCGTGAGTTCGGCCTGCGCATCAACCTCGCCGCGGCCCGCCTCGACCCGACGCTGCGCAACAGCAAGGGCAATGCACGCACCGCCGCGCTGGCCGCCGACTGGCGCGTCAGCCCCGACACCCTCGTCGAGGCCGAGGTCGAGTTCAACCGCCAGAGCCAGCCCAGCCAGCAGGGCTTCAGCCTGCTCGGTGACCGCCTGCCTGATCCGAAAAGCATCGACCCCAATCTGAACCTGAACAACCAGCCCTGGAGCCTGCCTGTCGTCTTCGACAACACGCACGCCTCGCTGCGCGTGCAGCAGAAGCTCTCCGGCGAGTGGCGCGCCCAGGCGGCCCTCGGCATCCAGCGCCTGCGCACCGATGACCGCCTGGCCTACGCCTACGGCTGCAGCGCCGCCAATGGCGACTACTACGCCGACCGTTTCTGTCCCGACGGCAGCTACGACCTCTACGATTTCCGCAGCGAGAACGAGCACCGCGACACGACGTCGCTGGACGTCTCCGCCAGCGGCCCCGTGYAGCTGGCCGGCATGCGCCATGACGTCACCGTCGGTGGACTGACGAGCCAGTTCAAGAGCCACTTCCAGCGCCAGGCCTACAACTACGCCGGCACCGGCAACATCGACGGCAGCGCCGTGACCGCGGCTCAGCCCGACCTGACCGACGAGAACACCAACCGCGACGAGCGCAGCAACGAGCTCTACCTGCGCGACCGTGTGGCGCTCAGTGCCGACACCAGCGCCTGGCTGGGCGTGCGCCACACCCGCCTGCACCGCGAGAGCGTGCGCACCGACGGCTCGCGCGCGACGGACTACTCGCAGAGCGTCACGACGCCCTGGGTCGCGCTCAGCCATGCCATCGCGAGCGACTGGCTGGTCTACGCGAGCTGGGGCCAGGGCGTCGAAAGCGAAGTCACGCCCAACCGCTCGCGCTACAAGAACGCCGGCCAGGCCCTGCCCGCGCTGAAGAGCCGCCAGACCGAGATCGGCCTGAAGACCGGCACCCAGCGCGTCGAAGGCTCGCTGGCTGCCTTCGACATCCGCCGCCCGCTATGGCGCGACATCGGCAGCTGCGACGTCGCCCTGAGCTGCGAGCACATCACCGACGGCTACGCCCGCCACCGCGGCATCGAAGCCAGCGCCGACCTGAAGTGGAGCGGCGGCGGCCTGTTTGCCAGCGCCACCCGCCTGCACGCCCGCCGCGAAGGCAGCAGCGACGCCGCCCTCAACGGCCTGCTGCCACCCAATGTGCCGCAGACCACCCTCAAGGCCCAGCTACGCCAGGACCTGTTGCCCGGACTGCAGGCCCAGGCCGGCCTGCGCTTTGAGGGCAGCCGCTTCGCGACGCCCGACAACAGCATCGCCGTGCCTGCGTGGACTGTCGTCGACGCTGGCCTGCGCTACACACAGAGCGTGGGCAACCAGACCTGGGTCTGGCGCGCCGCAGTCGACAACCTGACCAACCGCCGCGCCTGGCGCGAGTCGCCCTGGCAGTACGAGCACAGCTATCTCTACCCCCTGGCCGCTCGGACTTTCCGCACGAGTCTCGAGATCCGCCTCTGAGGCCGCACAAAAAACTGCTATAGTCACGGGCTCTGTTCCTCGATAGCTCAGTCGGTAGAGCGCCGGACTGTTAATCCGTAGGTCCCTGGTTCGAGCCCAGGTCGGGGAGCCAACAGAATTTGAAGTTGCCGCGCGAGCGGCAACGGATGAAAACAAGAGCCCGCTGCAACCGAACGGCGGGCCGACAGACAGGAAGCCCGTCGCAAGCGGGTTTCAACCGAACGATTCCTCGATAGCTCAGTCGGTAGAGCGCCGGACTGTTAATCCGTAGGTCCCTGGTTCGAGCCCAGGTCGGGGAGCCAAATCAAGCCTCATTCGCGAAAGCGGATGGGGCTTTTTCTTTGGCCGGCTGCAGCCGCCGCAACCCTGCCTGATTAGAAGCGCTCCAGGTGCGCCCCCTAACTCCGCACTACGTTGAAGGCCGCGGATGTCACTTGCATCGCCTAGATTCGGTTGCCCCTCAGCAAGTCACCCTGCGATTGGAGCTGAACATGTACCGACTCTCCCACTTAACCGGTGCCCTGTTGCTGGGGTGCTGCCTGCAACTCGCCGGGACCAACGCCTTGGCAGCGACCTGCGACGGTTCGAGCGACCCGTGCAGCATTGACCTCGGTCGCACCACCGCCAATTTCGCAACCGGCGCCGCGTCGTACTACGCCGAAGCGGTGCTGGTGAACGGCACAGACGCCTACTACGGAGTGAACCCGCAGTTCCTGCCGACGTTGCAAGTCACGCACTCGGCCAGCAGCGATGGCTTCACCTTCCAGCCGCAGATGTACGCCAGCGTGGGCGGCAGTGGCATCCAAGGGTTGTTTGAAGTCGCAGCCATGCTGCAGTTCACCGGCCTGTCCTTTGTTGCCGAACCGGGCTACCAGATCACCGGCCTCCAGGCCGTGGTGAAGGGGAGCTTCTCCTTGGTGGGCAATGGCTACGGGGGACTGTCCTTGCCCGGCCCGCTCCAGTGGGTTGACCAGAACTTCACCGCCATGGTCTCGCTCGATCCGGCCGCTGCTGACTTCCAGACCGGCTTCACGGTCGCGGCCAGCTACGTCGAGGGAGAAGACGGCACGGCGCTGTCGTACGGGACAGGCAGTGCCAGCATAGATAGCGTGGCTTTCATCGTCAGCGTGTCACCCGTGCCCGAGCCAGGTTCGTGGACCCTGCTGGGGAGTGGCATTGCACTGCTGCCTTGGCTGGCGAAGCGTCGTTCACGGCATTCTCGTTAGAAGAAAAAGCGCCGGGTTCCCACCCGGCGTCTCTGATTCAAAGCCTCACAGCGATTTCAGGAACGCCAGCACCGCCTCCCGATCCGCCTTGCTCATCGCCTCGAACCGCTGACGCGACTTCTCCCCTTCCCCGCCGTGCCAAAGAATGGCCTCGGTCAGGTTGCGGGCGCGGCCGTCGTGCAGATAGCCGACGCGGGCGGCGTTGCCCATGACCTTGTCGGTGTAGCCGATGCCCCAGAGCGGCGCGGTGCGCCACAGGCCGCCGCTGGCCTGGCCTTCGACATAGTTGTCCGCCAGGCCCGCGCCCATGTCGTGCAGCAGCAGGTCGGTGAAGGGCTTGATGTTCTGGTTGCGCAGTTCCGCGAACAGATGGCCTGGGCCGGTCTTCAGCGTCGCCGCGTGGCAGGCCGTGCAGCGGGCCTGGTCGAACAGGCGGCTGCCGGCCGTGACCTGCAGCGGGTCGACGCGGTGCTCGTCCAGCGGCGCCACGCCCTTGGGGAAGCCGCTGGCCAGGCTGCGCTGGGCCGGCACCCCCACGAGGGCCAGGTAGCGCGACACCTGCTGCAGATCGGCCTCGGAGATGCCCGGCTGCGCCGCGCCCGCCGCGCAGGCCACAGGGCCGTTGTTGCACGCACGGCTGGGGTAAACGGGCGAGGTGACGGCCATGTCCTGCAGCAGCGCGGCGGCGGCCTGGTGGCGCAGCGACACCTTGGAGGCCTTCCAGCCGAAGCGGCCCAGGCGCACGGCGCCGGTCTCGGGGTCGAAGACGTAGTTGGGCACGCCCTTCACGCCGTCGGCATCCGGCGTCGCGCGGGCCAGGGCGAGGATGTCGGCCTCGGGCACGGCTTCGAGCAGGCCGGTGCCGATCATGGGCTGGGCCGCGCGCAGCGACACGACCGCGGGCACCGGGCCGTCGAAGGCGAGCTGCGGCTTGCGCAGCTCGACCGTCGTGCCATCGGCCAGCTTGACGCTCTTCGTCTCGAAGCCGGCCACGCGCACGCCATTGCCCCAGTCCTGCGGCGCGCCATTGGCGCCTTGCGCATTCATCTGGATGGACGTGCCATAGCGCGAGTGCGGCACCTGCTGGCCGTTCGCGTCCAGCATCGCGGCGCGTACCGACATCGCATCCAGCCGCTGGTTCACGGCCAGGGGCGCGGGGCTGCGGCCGTTGTTGACGTGGCAGCCGATGCAGGCCGACTGGTTGAAGCGCGTGCCCTGCAGGCCCACGGCGCCCAGGTAGCGGTCGTTGCCCGCTTCGTTGTGGTCACCCGTCGTGAAGTTGGTGTGCACCAGGCGGCGGCCCTCGACGAAGCGCTGCACGTTCTGCATGCCGGTGTGGTTGTGCGGCTGCTGGAACATGAAGAGGCCGTTGTCGGAATAGTTGTACGACACCGAGCCGTCGCCACCCGACAGCGTCGCCACCGGCAGCGGCGCGTTCATCAGCCGCGGCTGCACGCCGTAGGACGGGCGCAGGCCCACGCCGACGACATAGGTCCACTCGCCGGCGTAGTAGCGGATACCGCCGTTGTCGCCGATGGCCTGCATGGCCTGGGTCGTCGAGAAGAAGGACGGCGAGACCTCGATGACGTCGCCGACGACCAGCGGCCGGCCCGGCACGCTCCTGCCGTTGGGCATGCCGTCGGCGCCGATATCGCCGTGGCCGGGATAGCCGTTCACTGTCAGGCTGCAGCCGTTGTTCAGCACATTGGCGTTGAGCAACTTGCCATTGGGCGGATAGGCCACGGGCGGGCAGATGGTGATGTTCTGGTCGGCCAGTTGGCCGGGGTTCATCCAGCCATAGCCGGTCACGCCCACGCGATCGAAGGCGCGGAACCAGGCCACGCCACCGGGCAGCTGCGGCTGCGGGAAGTATTGGTTGACCCGCAGCGTCGGCTTGGTGACGCCGGCCACGCGGCTGTTGTCGACGACCTCGAAGCCCCAGGTGCGGTTCTTGAAGTACTGGGGCACAAACGTCAGGAAGTTGCCGGGGCCCTTGTCGACGGGGTTGCCCAGCGCATCGACCGTCTCGTTGGGGCCGTAGCCGATCTCGTTCCAGTCCTCGCCGCGCTCGCGCCCGTGGCGGGCCAGGCCGCGCACGCCGAAGCGCGTGACGAGCGTCCCATCGGGCAGCGTGAACTGCAGCGACTCCAGCGGCTCGGTGCTGGTGGGCAGGGGCACCAGGCCCGTGCCGTTGGCCGGGAATCTGATGGCGGAAGTGGCGACGTCGGCAATGGTGTTGTCACTGCCCGGCGACTTGAACTCGACCTCGAACAGCGAGTAGCCATAGGCCGTGGCCCGCGCCACGCCCTGCAGGCGGATGAAGCGCGCATTGGCATTGAGGTTGAAGAACTCCTCCGTGCCGCCGCGGCCGTTGCCGACGTTGCGCAGCTCCGTCCAGTTCTGGCCGTCGTCGGACACGCGCAGCGAATAGGCCCTGCCGTAGGCGTTCTCCCAGACCAGCTTCATGTAGCCGACGGGCGTCTTGGCGCCGAAGTCGAACTGGATCCAGGCGCCGTCTTCGAAGGTGCTGGCCCAGCGCGTGCCGGGCTTGCCGTCGATGGCCTGCAGCGCGTTGTTGCCCTGGTTCTCCACGGCCGACGAGGTGGCCGTCACCGGCTTGACGGCAACGCCGGGCTTGCTTAGGTCGGGGCCCGGGCCAGGGGCAGGTGCCGGGCTGGGCGCGGGCACAGGTGATGGCGCCGGGGCGGGCGAAGGTGCAGGCGCGGGCGCCACGCCCGAGAAGGCCTGGATCTCGAAGAGGGAATAGCCATAACCCGAAGAGCGCTGGATGCCCTTCATGCGCAGATAGCGACCCTGGCCGTTCAAGCCGGTCCAGTCCTCGCTGCCGCCCTGGCTGTTGGGAATGGACTTGATCGTCGTCCAGTTGCTGCCGTCGCTGGAAACCTGCAGCTCGTACTGGTTGGCGTGCGCGCGCTCCCAATCGATGTGCACGCGGCTGATGGTCACCGTGCGGCCGTAGTCCAGCACCAGGAACTGGTCGTCGCTGAAGCCGCTGCTCCAGCGCGAGTTGTCGTCATGGTCGATGGCCTTGGCCGGGCCGAGGTCGGCGCGCTCGGACGAGCTCGCCGTCACGCTCACCGGCGTCAGCGCTGCCTCGGATTCGCCGGCGCTGGCCGCCAGGGCCCGGGCCGTCGGGCCGGCCTCGCTGCTCTGCGCCGACGGCTGGGCTGGGTCGCCAGAACCGCCGCCGCAGGCCGACACCAGCAGGCTCACGGCGAAGGGCAGGCCGAGGGTTGAAAGATTGCGTAAACCGTGTGGCTTCATTGATCCCTCTTGATCGTGTTTGAGATGACCCGCCTAAGATGACATCGTCGTCATCCGCGGCCGAACAGCCCGTGGAATGACGCGCATGCTGCCCACCCCCTAGTCCGCAGTCGCGGGCCAATTCAGCTGTCACACACCAAACCAATTCGAGTGCCGCATGCGTCGCGCCGCTGAACATTCGCTGGCCCTCGGCCCTCGGCCGATCGGCGTCACGCTGCAGCAATGGCTGTACGCGGCCCTTTGTGAAGCGATACGCGATGGCCGCCTCCCGCCCGGCAGCCGCCTGCCCACTTCGCGCGGCCTGGCCCGCGACCACGGCTGCTCCCGCTCCACCGTCACCGCAGTCTTTGAGCGGCTTCTTGCTGACGGTTACATCTCAGCCCATGTCGGCCGCGGCAGCTTTGTCGCGCCGCAGCCTCCGCCGGCGTCTGTTGTCGAAGTGGCAGTGCCGCCCCAGGCCCCTGCGCTGTCCCGCCGTGGCCGCCAGATGAGCGCGGCCGGTGTCGTCGTCATGAGCCGCAACGGCCCGCTGCCGCGCACCTTCGAGGCCGACCGCATCGATGCCGGCCTGTTCCCGGCCGCCGTCTGGGCCAGGCTCGCCGCCAGGCGTGCGCGCTGGCACGAGACCCGCATCGTGCAGGGCGTCGAATGGCAAGGCCTGGCACCGCTGCGCGAATTGCTGGCCCAGCAGCTGCTGCTGACGCGCGGCATCCGCTGCGACGCCGACCAGATCGTCATCGTGCCCGGCACGCGCCAGGCCCTGGACCTGCTCGCCCGGCTGCTGCTCAACCCCGGCGAGCAGGCCTGGGTGGAAGACCCCGGCTCCCCCGCCGTGCAGGCCCTGCTGGCGGCGGCCGGCGCGCGCGTCGTGCCGGTGCCGGTAGACGAACAGGGCCTGCAGGTCGACGCGGCCCTGCGCATGGCGCCGCGCGCCCGCCTGGCTTGCACGACGTCCGCCGCGCAGATGCCGCTGGGCCACGCCATGTCGGYGCCGCGCCGCCAGGCCCTGCTCGCCTGGGCGCGCGGTGCCTGCGCCTACGTCATCGACGAGGACCGCGACGGCGACTTCGTCTTCGACGGCAGCGGCGCCCACGCACTGAAGGCCGAGGACGACGGCGACTGCGTCATCCACCTCGGCAGCCTGGCCTTCAGCATGGCACCCTGCTTGCGCCTGGCCTACCTGGTGCTGCCGCGCCGCCTCGTCGAGCCGGTGTGCACGGCGCTGGCACTGACCCAGGCCCAGCCGGCGCTGCTGGACCAGGCCGTGCTGCACGACTTCATCGCCGACGGCCACTGGGCCCGGCATCTGCGCGAGCTGCGCCAGGTCTACGGCGCCCGCGCCGAGGCCCTGCGCCACGAGCTGGACAAGCATTTCGGCCGCTGGCTGCAACTCGCGCCCGCGCGCCGCGGCCTGAACCTGACGGCCTGGCTGCCCGGTTCGGCCCGCGATGCCGACCTGGCCGGCCGTGCGGCCGCCGCGGGCGTGACGGTCGCGCCGCTGACGGCCTACCGGCTGCAACACCCCGCACCGGCCGGCCTGCGCTTCGGCTTCGCGGCCTTCAGCGAGGCCAGCATCCGCAGCGGGGTGCAGAAACTCGCCGCGGCCTTGGACTAGGGATGCCTTGAACCTGCCGGCCTCCGGCCGGCACCCACGCCTCAACTCCAACTTGAGGGGAAGGCGTGCTCTCCATCCTGGTCGGCCACAGCTTCTTTCTGCGCTTCGACGCCAAACAGTTCGACCGCGCCAAGCCCTACCCGCCCCTGGCCACGCTGCAGGTCGCCGAACTGCTGCGCCGCCAGGGCCATGAGGTCGCCCTCTTCGACGCGATGCTGGCCGCCGGCACGCAGGACTTCGACCAGCAGCTCGCCGCCGCGCGACCGCGCGTCGTGCTGCTCTACGAGGACAACTACAACTACCTGAGCAAGATGTGCCTGGCCAAGATGCGCGAGGCCGCCTGCACCATGATCGCCAGCGCCGCCCGGGCCGGCGCGCGCGTCATCGTGGCCGGCTCGGACGCCAGCGACGCCCCCGAGATCTATCTGCGTGCCGGTGCCGACGTCGCCCTGCGCGGCGAAGGCCTGGACGTGCTGCCCGCCCTGCTGCGCCGCCTGGAGGCCGAGCCCGCACGGCCTGGCCGCGAACTGCTCGCCGGCCTGGAGCAGCCCGTCACGCTGCAGCCGCGTGGCGACCACGCCGAGCTCGAAGCCCCTGCGGCCTGGGACCTCGTCGACATACCGCGCTACCGCGCCACCTGGACGGCGGCCCACGGCTACTTCAGCCTCAACATGGCGGCCTCCAAGGGCTGCTCATTTCGCTGCAACTGGTGCGCCAAGCCCATCTGGGGCCAGCGCTACCAGCAGCGCAGCGCGGCGGCCGTGGCGGCAGAGATGGCCGAGCTGAAGCGCCGCTTCGCGGCCGACCACGTCTGGTTCGCGGACGACATCTTCGGCTTCCGCGCCGACTGGGTGCAGCGCTTCGCCGCCGAGCTCGATGCGCGGGGCGGCGGCGTGCCCTTCACCATCCAGGCCCGCGCCGACCTCATCAGCGACGCGATGGCCCAGGCGCTGGCCGACGCCGGGTGCCGCGAGGTCTGGATAGGCGCCGAGAGCGGCAGCCAGCAGGTGCTGGACGCGATGAACAAGGGCACGACGGTGGAAGAGATCCACCAGGCCAGAGAGCGCCTGCAGGCGGTGGGCGTGCGCGTGGGCTTCTTCATCCAGCTCGGCTATCTGGGCGAAGGCCTGGACGAACTGCTGCAGACGCGCCGCCTCATCGAGGAGGCGCGGCCTGACGACATCGGTGTCAGCGTGTCCTACCCGCTGCCGGGCACGCGCTTTCACGAGCAGGTCAAGGCCCAGCTCGGCGCCAAGACGCATTGGGACGACAGCGGCGACCTCGCCATGATGTTCCGCGGCACCTTCGGCAGCGAGGTCTACCGCGCGGTGCGCGACCTGCTGCACGCGCAGGTGGACCTGGGCGCCGCCGACACGCCCGCGCGCCGCCGCGCCGGCGACGAGTTGAAGCAGCGCTGGGCCCGGCTGATCGCCAGCCTGAGCCCCGCCACCGCCCTCACGCCATGAGCAGGCCCTTCAGCGCCAGGGCGCCCGCGCGCGGCTGGCTGCCGCGGCGCAGTTCCCAGCCATGAAGCCCGCCGCAGCCTTCGACAAAGTCGGCCCAGCCCGGCTGGCCGGCGGCATAGGGCTGGCTGATGTGCAGGCGCTGCATCATCTCGGCGGCGTCCAGCGGCCGCAGCAGCACATCGTCCGCCGCTGGCTCGGGCGAGGCAAAAACAAGATGGGCGAGATGCTGCGGTTTGGCCGCCAGCGGCGCCCAGCCGCCGCGCAGGTCCAGCTCATGCTTCTCGACGCCGCTGCGCCGGCGAATGACCGGCGTCGCCGCGATGCGTGCCCGCAGTGCCACGTCGTCCACCCAGCGCAGCGCATCGAAGCGCAGGTGCAGGAAGTTCGCGACGCCCGTCACCCGGCGCGTCAGCGGGTCGACAAAACTGGCGTCCTCGGTCAGGAAGTCCAGCCCCTGCAGCATCGCGTGCAGGGCCAGCGTCGACTTGCCGGCACCGCTGGCGCCCAGCAGCAGCGCGCCGACACCCTGCAGGCCCACGCAGCCGGCATGCAGGGGCACCAGTCCACGAGCACGGCAGGCCAGCGAGTAGGCCGCGAACTCGATGAGCTCGTAGCGCAGGTGATAGGGAAAGGCCAGCAGCTCGCGCGAGACCTGCACCACGGCGCGGCCGGCGGCCACGTTGACCAGGGCCAGGTTGCAGGCGTCCATCGCCGCGCCCAGCAGGCCGGCGCCACCGAGCATGCGCGGCAGCGGCGGCTCGGCGCCGAAGCTGCCGCTGCCCTCCACCAACTTCAGCTCGATGCACAGCGTGGGCCCGCCCACGGCCTGCGGCGGCAAGCCGAAGTAGGCCGCGTCGGCCAGCGCCAGCAGCTCGGTGCTGTCGCTGCGGAACTCGACGCGCGCGCCCATCAGCTGGTGGCTGCGGCTCAAGGCCAGCGGGGCCCGCTCGCCAAAGGGATCGGCGGTCTGCCGGGGATCGGCCTGCCAGGTCGTGGTGCTCATGAAAGGGAAGCAGTGTGAAAGAGTTGGAGTTGCCCAAGGCCGCGGTGCTGCAGAGGGCGCTGCGGTCGACGACGGACCGGCTGGCGGCCGAACTGGCCGCCCCCCTGCCCATCGCGCCGGCCTGGAACGATTTCGAATGGCGGGCCGCGATGGCCGTGTCCGTCATGCACGGCATCAGCGGCCTGCTCGCCGCCCGCCTGATCTGGGCAGGCCCCGCGCCTTGGCAGGCCTTCCTGGCCGAGCAGGCCGCGCAGGGCCGCCGGCGCGAGGCCCGCATCCGGGAGCTGCTGGCCCGCCTGCAAGGCGCCGCCGTTGCGGCCGGCCTGCCGCTGCTGGGCCTCAAGGGCGCCAGCCTGCTGCGGCTCGATGTCTACGCGCCGGGCGAGCGGCCGATGAGCGACGTGGACCTGCTGGCCCGCCCCGGCGACCTGGATGCCGCCGACCGCCTCGTCACGGCCCTCGGCTACCGGGCGGGCGCCGCCAAACGTCGCCACATCGCCTACGAACCCCTGCAGCAGCGCGCCGACCGCGCCTTCGGCGAGCATGAGGACGACCCGATCAAGATCGAACTGCACCAGGCCGTCAGCGAGCCGCTGCCGCTGCATGAGATAGCCATCACGGCCGGCCTTCTGGCAGCCGATGCCGGCCCGGGGCTGAATGCCTACCCAAGCCAGGCCGCGCTGATGCGCCATCTGCTGCTGCACACGGCCGGCAATCTCTGCAGCCGCAGCGTGCGGCTGATCCAGTTGCATGACATCGCCGCGCTGGGCGCCCGCCTGGATGCAGCCGACTGGGCGCAAGCCCTGGCACCCGCCTCCGATGGCCGGCCGGCCTGGTGGGCCGTGCCGCCGCTGCGGCTGGCGCAGCGCCTCTTCCCCGGCCGGTTGGCGCCCATCCCGGCCACGGCGCTGGCCGCCTGCCCGCCACGGTTGCGCCGCGCCAGTGCCGCCCAGGGCCTGGCCGATCTGTCGCTGTCCCACCTCGGCATTCCCGTGCTGCCCGGCATCGCCTGGGCACGCGGCCCGGCGGAAGTCCTGGGCCTGGCCTGGCAGCGCCTGCGCCCCGCGGAGCAGGCCGCCACCGCGCAGATCGTGCAGCGCCAGCATTCGCTGGCCGGCTCCACCTGGACCCGCCGGCCGACGTGGCTCAAGGCGCTGGGCTTCCTGCTCGGCGCGCCACCACGGGCGCAGACGCTGTACTGCGTGCATCGCGCCCTCGCCTACCGGCCCACCAACTCGGCATGAAGCTGCTCGAACTGCGCGCAACAGAAGTCCGCGTCCTCGGCCAGGGCGCGGCGCTGGGCTTCGCGCGCCAGCCGCAGCCGCAACGCTTCGTCGCCCTCCAGGCGGGCGATCAAGGTCGCCAAGCCGCGGGCATCGCCGGGCTCGACAACCAGGGCCGCCTGCGGCGCCCATTCGGCCAGATGCCCGACCGCCGTGCCGACGCTGGGCACGCCCAGCACGGCCGCCTCCAGCACGGCCAGCGGGCCGGCCTCGTGGCGCGAGGTGATGACATGCAGATGCGCGCGCACCAGCAGTGGCTGCAGCTCGGCCTGGGTCATGAAGCCGTGGAAGCGAACGCGGTGGCTCACGCCCAGGCGCGCCGCCAGGGCCTGCACTTCACCGCGCAGCGTGTCCTCGCCGACGAGGTCCAGCTCGGCCGTGGGCAGACGGGCAACGGCCTGCAGCAGGCAGGCCTGATCCTTCACGCGGTTGAGGCTGGCGACCTGCACGAGCCGCAGCGGCGCGCCGGCCTCGCGGCGCAGCGGCTCGCGCGGCGGCCAGGCTTGCAGGTCCACGCCCAGCGGCAGGCGTTGCGCGCTGCGGCCCAAGGCGGCCAATTGATCCAGCACGGGGCGGCTGGCCGCCGTCAGTGCATCGGCGCCGCGCAGCACCCAGGCCTCGCGCAAGCGGCCGCGCCAGCCCTGGCGACCGCCGTAGGCGATGTCATGCAAGGCCACCAGCTCGCCACCGGCCACGTGCACCGCGCTGCGCAGCTTCAGCCACCGCGCGGCCGCGACGGCCACCACGCCGCAGCTGCTCGACCAGATGGACTGCACCAGGTCGAAGCGGCCGCGGCCGTGCTCTCTGACGATGGCCCGCACTGCCCGCGGCACGGTGGCGCGCCCGCCGATGTTGTGCACGCGCGCGCCGCACAGCCACCACTCGCCCGGCTCGGCCTCCTGCCTGAGCGCGAACACATGCACCTCGTGCCGCATGGCCAGGCGCTTGAGCAGGGCCAGCAGCGCCGGCACCACCTTCACCTCGCCCGAGCGGTCCACGCCGCCGGGCACGACGACCGCGATCTTCAAACCCGGACCTCCGCATGAACACCCAGACCCGTCTGCTTGATACCCAAGAGGCCTTCGACAGCGTCGCCGCCGACTACGACGGCCCGCGCGGCAACAACCTCGCCATCCAGGACATGCGCGACGAGATGTGGCGCTGGCTGGACAAGAGTTTTTCGCCCGGCAGCCGGCTCATCGACCTGGGCTGCGGCACCGGGCTGGACGCCGTGCACCTGGCGAGCCAAGGCCATCACGTGACGGCGACGGACTGGTCCGAGCGCATGGTCGAGCGCACGCGCGACCGGGCGCGTGAGGCCGGCCTCGCCGTCGATGCGCTCGCCATCGGCGCGCACGAGCTGAACCGCCTGGAGGGCAGCTTCGACGGCGCCTATTCCAACCTCGGCCCGCTGAACTGCGTACCCGACCTCGGCGCCGTGGCGGCCGAATGCGCCCGCCTCATCAAGCCCGGCGGCCGCCTCGTCTTCACCGTCATCGGCCGCTACTGCCCCTGGGAGCTGGCCCACTATCTGCGCCAGCGCCGCTGGAAGCGCGCCGGCATCCGCTTCGCGAAGGGCACCGTGGCCGTCGGCATGAATGGCCGCACGATCTGGACGCGCTACTACACGCCGGCCGAGTTCCACGCCGCCTTCGCCGAGCATTTCGAGCTGGAGGTGCAGCGCGGCCTGTGCGTCTTCGTGCCGCCGCCCTATCTGACCTGGCTGGCCGAGCGCCACCCGCGCTGGCATGAGCGTCTGTGGGCCCTGGACCGGCGCGTGGCTGGCTGGCCGCTGATCAATCGACTGGGCGATCATTTCCTGCTCGTCATGCGCCGGCGCATGAGCTGACCCAGCTCATCCAGCATGGGGTGGCGGCACCAGCGCCAGGCCGCCACGCAGGCGATGGGCGCGAGCGTCAGCGGCACGGCCAGCACCGCGACGGCCGCGAGTGCGCTGCCGCCCAGGGCCGCCCACAGCGCCCGCGGTGACTGGCCGAGATGGCGGGCCGCCAGCCAGAGCTGCACCGGCAGGGCCAGGCAGGCCGCCGCGCACAGGGCCCAGGCGAAGGAGGCCAGGCTGCCATCGAAGATCGCCACGCCCAGCACCAGGCGTGCGCCCAGCGTCACGCCCGTGGGCCAGGCCGCCAGTGCGGGCCGGCCCACGGCGGCCAAGGCGGCGCCGAGTTGCGAGAACGCCAGGCCGAGGGCCGCCGTCAGCGCGAGGGGCAGCACCGCGGGCGTGCAGTCGCCCCAAGCCGGACCGTAGAGCAGGCGCACCAGCGGCTCGCGATAGGCCACGGTCAGGGCGAGCAGCGGCCAGCCCAGCCCCGTCAGCAAGGCCGTGGCGCGGCGCAAGGCGGGCTCGAGTGCTTCGGCGCGTGCATGCCGCCCGGCCAGCAGCGGCAGCGCGCCAAAGCTCAGGGCCTGGCCGGCCACGGCCTGCAGCAGGCTCACCGCGCCCTGGGCACGGCCGAGCAAGCCGACGAGGTGGGCCGAGCCCAGCCGCCCCAGCCACAGATCGGGCAGCACGCCATTGACGCCTCCCAGCAGGCCGACGAGCAGCGCACCGACACCAAAGCCCAGCACCTCGGCCCAGCCCCGCGAGGACGGCCACCAGCTGCGGCCCGTGGGCATGCAGGCGTAGGCCAGGCCGCAGACGAGGATGCTGGCCACTTGCGCCCACGCCAGGCCGAGCGCGCCCCAACCCTCCATGGACAGCAGCAGCGCCACGCCCGCATGGGCCAGCGTGCCCATGCGTGACACGAAAGCGATGCGCGACGCGGACAGCGCCCGCAACTGCAGCGCAGCCATGACGCTGCCATAGGCCGACAGCAGCAGCCCCAGGGCCAGCACCTGCAGCAGCACCGTCAAGCCGGGTTGGCCGAAGTGCCGGGCCAGGGGATCGGCCAGCACCAGCAGCGCCGTCGTGGCCAGCAGCGTCGTGCAGGCCAGCAGCCCCAGGCAGGCCGAGAAGCGCGCCGGCGTCAACTCGGGCTCGCGCTGCAGATAGGCCGACACGCCGGCATCGCGCAACAGCTGGGCGACACTGAAGACACCCAGGCCCAGCGCATACAGGCCCAGCTCGGCCGGCTGCAGCAGTCGCGCCAGCAGCAGGCCCAGCACGAAGCGCGTGGCGACGCCGCCGGTGGCCGAGGCCAGATTGACGAGGAAGGCGCGCCGGAAGTCGAGCGCCGCGGGCGCGAGGACGAAGCTGTTCATGCCGCCAGCAGGTCGTCATAGGCCGCGACGAGGCAGCGGCCCAGGGCTTCGGTGGAGCAGTGCGACTCGAAGCGGGCGCGCGCCAGTGAGCGCCGCTGCGTCGAAGGCAAGGCGGCCAGCGCCACGATGGCGTCGGCCAGCCGCGCCGCATCGCCCGCCGGCCACAGCCGCGCGGCCGGGCAACCGGAGGCCAGCGCACGGAAGGACGGGATGTCGGTCACCGCCAGCCCCAGCCCGCAGGCCAGGGCCTCGACGACGCTGTAGCCCGTGGCTTCGCGGTGGCTGCCCTGCACGAGGATGTCGGCGGCCGCCATCAGCGTTTCGATGCGCGCATGCGGCTGGGCGCCGAGCAGGTGCACGCGGCCGGCCAGCAGCGGATCGCGCATGCGCTCGCGCACGGCCTCGAACAGCGGCGCGCGGCTGTAGCAGAGCCAGAGCTGCAGGCCGGGCAGGCGCTGTGCCGCCAGGGCCACGCCGTCGAGCACGGTCAGCGGGTCCTTGTTGGCGTCGAGGTGGGCCACCCACAGCAGGCAGGGGTCGCCGGCCAGCCCGGTCGCGGCGCGGGCAGCGGCCGGGTCACGGGTCGCAAAGCCACAACTCGAACCGGGCACTTCGTAGACGCGCGTTGCGGCGGTGATGAGGCCGCGGCGGCGGAAGGGCAGCGCCTGTTCACGGGCACAGAACATCAGGCCACGCGCCGTCGTCGTCAGCGCGCGCCGCCAGGCCGGCCAATGCCAGGGGCGCGGCGGCGCATCGGCGCGGTCCTGCAGCACGATGGGCCGGCCCGGCGCCAGGGCCGCCAGCGCCCTTACCTGCTGCACAAAACCCAGGCCCTGCACATGCACCAACTCCGGCCGCAGGCGGTCGAACAACTCGATGAGTCGCTCGGGCTGGCTGTCGCAGGGCAGGAAGTGGTAGCCGATGCCGCCCCGGCCGACGTATTCCACGTCGGCACAGGCCTGCACGACGCTCACAGCGGCCCCGGCGCCCGCTGCGGCCTCGGCGAGCTGGGTGACGGTAGGCCAGTCCTGCAGCAGTCGCTCGGGCGCACGACCCTGGGGGTCGCGGTGGAAGCTGATCTGCACGACGCGGGCCATGTCAGAGCGAATGCAGTTGCGGGTCCCACAGCTTCACGGCGCGCTCCAGCCAGCGCAGCTCGCGCGGCTGGTCATAACGCGCCAGCCGGTAGCGCCAGGCGGAGGCGGCGCGCAGGGCGGCCTTCTGCCAGGCCGGCGCGCGGATGTCGGTCAGCGTCGGGAAGCGGCAACCCAGCACGGTGCGGAAGTCGCGGATGCGCTGGCGCAGCGCGGGGTTCAGCCAGGGCGCGTCCTTGTGGCACCAGTAGTCCACCCATTCCTTCTGCGCCCAGGCATCGGCGCTGTCGGGGAAGGTGAAGCCCTTGGGCAGGGCCGGATCGCGCGGCGTCCAGCGGCCTTCTCCACTACCTCCGAGGCGGCGCGGCGGCAGCGGCGTGTGGATGTGCAGCATGATCTCCGCGCCCGGGTGCAGGCGCTTGACCTGGCGGATGAAATCGAAGGTCCTCTCCGTCTCGCCCTCGGGGTCCTGCGGCGGCGCCAGCATGAAGGACAGCTCGGGCACGATGCCGTTGGCGCGGCAGGTCTCGACGACGGCCAGCGTCTGGTCGGAGCGCGTGCCCTTGCGCATGTCGCGCAGCAGGCTGTCGTTGGGCGACTCGGCGCCGATATAGGCCATGCGCAGCCGGCTGCGGCGCACCAGGGCCCATGACGCCGCGGACAGGCCCTGCAACGCGTCGGCGCGGGCATAGCACCACCAGGGCATCTGCAGGCGGGCCAGCACTTCGAGCAGGGGCTGCATGTCGACTTCGCGGTCGAAGAAATTGTGGTCGTAGAACTGCACCGAGTCCGCACCGAAGCGCGTCTGCAGGCCGCGCAGGTCATGCTCCAGCCGCTGCGCTTCGGGCAGGGCCGTCTTGCCGCGGAACATGGCGGCCACGCCGCAGAAGCTGCAGCGGTAGCGGCAGCCCAGCGCCGCCTGATAGCCCGTCGTGCGGCGGCCGAGATAGGTCGGGCCGAGATAGCGCTGCGGGTCGTCGACCTCTTCGTAAGTGACGTCCATCTGCAGCGGCGCGGTCGAGAAGGCACGGTCGGCGTTGTGCACGACGACCCCGCCACCCTCGCGGCGCCAGGACAGGCCACCCACTTCGTCCAGCGGCTTGCCTTCGGTCAACGCATCCAGCAGCTCCATGAAGCCCTGCTCGCCCTGGCCGCGCAGCGCGTAGTCCACGCAGTCGCTGTTCAGGGCCGCATCGGTACAAAGCGTCGGGAAATAGCCGCCCCAGACGATGGGCAGCCCGGGCGCCACGGCGCGGATGGCACGCGACACAGCCAGCGCCGCCGGCAGTTGCGGCCCGCCCATGACGGACAGGCCGACGGCCGCGTAGCCGCCCTCGCGCACGGCCGCTGCTGCCGTCTCGGGCAGATGGCGGTCCAGGTTGCCATCGAGGATGCGAGCTTCGTAGCGGCCCTTCAGCGCTGCGGCCAGATGCATCACGGCCAGCGGGAAGCGCGCATTGGACGTGATGCGAGGGTTGATCAGCAGCACGCGCTTCATGCGAGGGCCTCTTCGGTCATCAGTTCAAGCCCGGGCTCCGCGACAAGTAGATGCGGGGCAATGGCCTTGGCACGACCATCCACCCGCACCGGCAGCAGGCCGAGCAATTCGCCCAGATCAGGGTCGGCATACAGCGGCCGCCCCCCCACGACGACGAGGCGCAGGTCGGTCCGCGTCGCGCGGGACAGCGGCAGGCCGGGTGGCAGCGCAATCAGGTCGGCGCGCAGGCCGGGCTCCAGCCGCCCGCGGTCGTGCAAACCCAGCAACCGAGCGGCATCCTCCGTGACCCACGCTTCCAGGCCCTCCTCGCTCCAGCCGGTCAGCTCGCGCACCAGCGCCAGCTCGGCCAACAGGTCGCGGCCACCGCTGATGCGTGAGTCGCTGCCCAATGCCAGGCGGCCTTGGGCACGCAGCCATTCGGGGTCCAGCGTGCGGCCGAAGAGATGCAGATTGGAGCCGGGGCACCAGACGACGCCGGCGCCGGCATCGACGGCGCGCCGCTGCTGCGCCGTGCTCAAGCCCAGGCCGTGGATGAGCAGGGTTCCCGGGGCAACGCAGCCCAGCGCCTCGAGGCGATCAAACTCCAGCGCCGCCGCGGTGTCGACGCCTTCGGCCGCGTGGATGATCCACAGCCGGCCGGTCGGGCTCGCCCGGCGCGAGTCACGCACCGCCGCTTCACCATCCAGCGCGAGCGAGTGCGACCAGCCGCCAGGCTCGGGCACGTCGACCGGGAAGCCGGGCGCGTCCAGCACGGCGTCGCGCGGGTCGTGGTGCAGCACCGTCGTGACGCCGCTCAGCAGGTTCTTCAGCCCACCGGCCAGCAGGCGTTGCGCGCGCGGCTGGGCCCGGTGCGCGACAAGCTCGGGCGCTGTCGAAAGCCGCGGTGTGATGTCGGTGATCCACTCGCTGGCGTTGCGATAGCCGGCGCGGAACTTCAGCCGCGGCAGGGCGCCGTTGAGATGCAGATGGTCGTGGGCGTTGATGAGGCCGGGCAGCAGGCGGGCACCCTTGAGGTTCACGCGCAAGCCGCCGCATGCGCCAGCGATGCGATCACCCTCCGTGCTCAGGCTCAGGCCATCCGCCGCATTGAAGAAGTGAAAGCTCATGGCTTCACCAAGCTCAGCGCGAGGACGACGGCCAGGCCGTTCCAGCGCGCGTAAAAATCCTCGGAACCGGTGAAGGCTTCCGTCAGCTCGCATCCGACGCGCACCTCGCGCTGTGCCTCCAGCACCAGACCGGCGCGCCAGGCTGCGGCGAGGTGGGCATCGGGATCGTGCAGGGCATGCAGCAGCTCGTGGCGCTGGCCACTGGCGTCGGTGAAGCTGCGCGTCATGCCGGCGCGCGCGGCGTCGGGGTGGAAGTCGGAATAGACCAGGGCCCCGCCCGGCGCCAGCACGCGCGCCACCTCGGTCATCCAGGCATCGAGGCTGGGCGCATGGCCGACGGCGAGGCCACTGATGACGAGGTCGAAACTCGCCGGCGCAAAGGGCAGGCGCGACATGTCGGCCCTGACGCGATGGGCCAGCGGCGCGCGCGCCAGCATGCCGGCGGACAGGTCGCTGCCGACGACGAAGCGCGCACCCTGCTGCTGCAACAGCAGGCCATAGCG
Source organism: Roseateles sp. P2_H4 (assembly GCF_056403315.1). NCBI lineage: Bacteria > Pseudomonadati > Pseudomonadota > Betaproteobacteria > Burkholderiales > Sphaerotilaceae > Roseateles > Roseateles sp. P2_H4. The sequence goes on from NZ_JBFUFR010000020.1 coordinate 71,997, forward strand.
CCCGCTGCCGCAAGCCAGATCCAGCACGCGCTTTCCCGCCATGCCGGGGCAAAGTGCCAGCAGCGCCGCCTGCTCGGCGCGCATCAACGGGTTGTGCGGCAGCGGCGGGTAGGCCTCGGCCCAGAGGTCGTAGGCCGCTTCGTTGGCCAGCTTGGTCATGAGGCAAACCATTTGGAGCACACGCAATGCGCGCATTCGGGACGACGGCCCGCGCTGACGAGGGCGCGCAGGCGGCGCTGGGCGGGCGAGTTCAGCGCCGCCACCAAGCCGGGCTCGCCCAGGCGGCCGGTGCCGGCGATGAAGAAGCAGGGGCGCACGCCGCCGTCCGCTTCGATGACGGCCGAATGTTCGGGCGCGTTGCAGCGGACTGGCGGCGGGTCACCCAGGCCGAGGCGCGCGCGGTAGTGGGCTTCGATGCGGCGCAGCTTGGCCGGCGACTCGGCGATGAAGCCGGTTGCAAAGTCATCCGCCGCCAGCGCACCGAGGCTGCGGGCCAGCACCGGCAGGTCCTCTGGCTGCAGCGCGACGCCGTCGGCAACCTCGCCGTGCCGGCCAAAGGCCTCGGCATGGCTGACGTCGGCGGCGAGAAAGGAGATGTGGGCCACGCCGAGCCGGTGCGCGAGCGCGACGAGCTCTGCCAGTTCGCCGGCATTGCGGCGCTGCACCGTCACGCGCAGCCCGACCTCCATGCCCTGGCGCACCGCGGCGCGGATGCCGGCGCAGACGATCTCGAAAGCGTCCAGCCCACGGATGGCCGCATAACTCGCCGCCGTGCTGCCGTCCAACGACACGGCCACCTGCTCGAACAGCCGCGCGACCTCTTGTGCATGTTTGGCCAGCGCCAGCCCCGCCGTCAGCAGCCAGAGCTTGTGGCCCTGGCCGCGCAGCAGGGCCGCGATCTCGGCCCATTGCGGATGCAGCAGCGGCTCGCCGCCGGAGACCAGCACGGTCTGGGTGCCGAGTTCGCGCAGGCCCGGCAGCAGGCGCTCCACCGTCTCGATGTCGATGTCCCGCCGCCCGTGGCGCCAGTAGTCGCAGCTGACACAGCGCGAGTTGCAGCGCTCCGTCAGGTAGAGCGTCGCCAGCGGCAGGCGCGTGATGGCCGGCGCCAGCGCGATCGGCGGGTCGATGACGCTAGAACAGTCCATGCAGCTCGACAAAACTCTGCCGCCGGTTGTCGATGGCGTTCTGCGGGATGCCGCCGAATTTGCGATAGCCGGCGCGCAACTGCATGAAGGCAATGGGCGTGTACTCGTAGACCAGGCTGTAGCGCACCTTGTTGTCGTGTGCCACGCGGCGGTCGGGGTCGAGGTATTCGCCGGTGAGCTTGAGGTTGTGGCCCTGCTGCACCAGCCAATTGGCCTCCAGCAGCGTCGCGTATTGCTTGCGCTTGCCTTCGGGGTAACCGGCGTCGCTGACCATGTCGATCTCGGCCAGCCAAGCCACCGGCCCCGTCGTCGTGCCGGCGAAGAGACCATAGGCCTGGCGATCACCCGCCGTCGACTTGACCTGGGCGGCCGCGGCGCCCACGCGGCCCCAGGGCTGCATCCAGATGGCCTGCGCCGTCGTCTGGTGGCCCGTCGTGCCGCCCTTGTTGCCAGGGCCGTTGCTGCGCACCAGCTGGACGGACCACTCGTCGCCCTCGTGGCCCAGCTCCAGGCCCTTGTCGGGCACCGTCATGCTGACGCCGCTCAACTGGCGCACGAAGGCGAGGCTGTCCTGCAGCCGCCAGCCGAAGGGCAGGTAGAACTGGCCAGCCTTGGCATACCAGCCCAGGCCCGGCGTCGACAGGCGCACATAGGCCTCCTGGCGCTCGGACTTGCCGGGTGCGACCTGCTGGTCGAGGTAGGCGCCGAGGTAGTCCTTGATGAGCTGCACATCGGCATACAGCCTTGTCTGCTCGGTACCGCCGACGCTGCGCGTGGGCTGGCCCGAGACCGAAGTGCGCGTCGTCGCCGTGCGCAGGTCGCCGCCCAGGCGCAGGCGATCGTCGAAGAGCGAGCCGTTCCAGCCCTGCAGGGCCTCGGGCAAGGCATTGGCCGGGATGACGTTCTGCGCAAAGGTGTTGCCCACCGCATTGCGCAGGCCGCCACCGCTGGGGTTCACATGGCAAGCCACGCACTTCAACCCGGCACGGATGGCGAGATAGGGCTCGGCCTGCGCCAGCGACATCAGGGCCATCAAAGCCAGGCCGAGGAGGATTCGCACGGCCTTCATTTCAGAGCTCCGTTGTCGATCCACTGGCGGATCAGGTTGATGGTCTGGGCGTCCAGATAAGGTCCGCCAAACGGCATGCGCGCACCGACGGACTGGTGGCCTTCGAGCTTGTGGATCAGATAGCTGTTGGCCGCATCGCCCGGCGCCACGCGCTTGAGCCCTGCGACCTCTGCGCTCGATACGCCGACCAGCATCGTGAAGCTGTTGGCCGCATCCAGCCTCAGGCCCTGCGGTGCCGCACCACCGGCATGGCAGGCCGTGCACACGGGTGTGAAGACATGGGACTGGATGGAGCTGAAAGTCGCCGTCATTGGCCCGCTGGGGTCATCGCCCTCGCCGAGCGGTCGACCGTTGGCATCCAGCCCTGCGCCGCTGCCACCGCCACAACCGGCGACCAGCGCGGCTGTGGTGCCCAGTGCAGCCCAAAGCAATCTCGACAATCTCATCAACCTCTCCTGCTACTCACTGCGCCGTGAGTGCCAGCCCGCCTCGGGCGGGTTCAAGAGAAGCTAGGGAGGGCCTGCCAATGCCATGGCAATGGGCCTTCCCGAAGGGCTGTGGCCAGAAAGGCCGCATGCTGTGTTGCAGATCCTCGCTGGGTMGRMACCCAGCTTGCGGTCTGCTGTYGTGCCTGCGGCCTTTCTGGCCACAACGCGACCCRTTGCCATGGCGTTGGCAGGCCCTAGAAAGCGACCGTCAGGCCGAGCACGAGCGCGCGGCGGCGTGTCGCATCGGTCCACGTGTAAGGCCCACCGCGGCCGGCCGCCGTCCATGCGAGTTGCAGATCGCTGCTGGCGCCCAGTTGCCAGGACGCGCCCAGGCGCAGATCCGCACGCGTCGCACCGCGCGGCTCGGCATAGGGCGAGACCTGCCCTCCCCAGCCATGTAGCAGGCCAACATGGCCTAACGCAGCGATACCTGGCACGAGCGGCCAGCGCAGGTTGAACTCGGTGTAGAGGCTGCGCTGGCCGACACCGTAGTAGTCGGGCGAGACATAGGCGCGCAGATTCCAGCGTTCGCCCAGCAGGCCGGCGTAGACCTCCTGGTAGTCGTACTTGGACACGTCCTCGTAGGCATGGGCGACGATGCCGGCCTCGCCGTCCAGACCCGGCGCCAGGCCGAAGACACGGCCACCGTAGAGCTGCAGCGTGGCACCTCGCCGCTGCGAAAAGCGGGCATGCGCCAGCTGCGCACCGCCATACCAGCCGGCCTCGCCGTCCCAGGCCAGCCCGAGCTGGGCGCTCGGACGGTTGGCGCTGTAGGACATGCCCCGCTCGCGCGCATCCGTCTGCAGCGACAGCGTGCCGCCGACATCGGCCCAGGCTCCGCCCGCGCAGGCCAGCAGCGTGGCGACCAGCGTCGTCAGTCGGGCCAGGTGCGCGGGCGGCATCAGTCGGGAGTTTGCTCCATCGCCTTGCAGCTGGGCCCGCGGGTGCCGGCATGGCGGGCCAGCGTTGCGCAGCTGTCGATGCGGCCCTGACCGGCCGTGACGAGGGCCGTCTTCAGGGCCAGCGTGCCACGCGTGCCGTCGAGCTCGCGCACCAGCGCGAGCAGGCCGGCCGCATGCGCGGCTGCGAAGGACGAACCCGACACCAGCGACCAGCCGCCGCCCACCGCCGTGCTGGGCACATCACGCCCCGGCGCAATGACTGCACCGGCCGGCAGCGGTTGCGCGAGGCCGACGACGAGCACGCCCGGGTGGTTGGCCGGGAAGGGTCCGTTCTCGCCCGGCATGGCCGCGACGATGGTGGCGCCACGCGCCTGGGCCTGGTCGATCAGCAGGGCCAGCAGGCGGTCATCGGGCCCGCCCAGGCTCATGTTGATGATGTGGGCCCCCTGCTGGATGGCCGCGTACAAGGCCTTGGCCAGGCCCAGGCTGGTGCACAGGGTCTGGGTGCCTGCCGCCTGCCAGCAGGCGCGCAGCGCCAGCAGCCGGGCCTGCGGTGCGATGCCGGCGATGCCCAGGCCGTTGTCGGCGCGGGCCGCGATGATGCCGGCGACCGCCGTGCCATGACCCTCGGCCGGCGGCGCCTTGTCGTCGACGAAGTTCTGGTTGACGTCCAGCTGGCCGATGAGGTCGGGATGGCTGGCTTCCACGCCGCTGTCGACGACGGCCACGCGCACGCCGCGGCCGGTGGCCAACTGGTGCAGTTCGGCCAGATGCCATTGGCGCGCGGCCGGCTGGGCGGGATAGAGCGGCTCCTGCTGGCTGCCCTGGGCGCGGTAGAGGCTGACGGGCTGAGCCCAGGCGACACGCCTGTCTTCGGCCACGGCCTCGGCGACCTTGGCCGGCGAGCGCGTGTCGCCTTCGGGCAGGCGCATGACGAAGCAGTCCACCCCGGCCAGTGGCATGGCCCATTCGCTGCGCATTTCCAGCTTGTGGGCCTGGGCCAGGGCCTGGGCAACCTGCTGGCGCGATTGCCGCCCCACACCCTCGCCATAGGTGCCGGCATAGCTGCCGTCGGGCCGGTAATGGGCCTTGGGCAGCTGCAGCATGACGAGGACCTGGCGCTGGGCCTCTTCGGCCTGGGCGTGCGCCGGACTGCCAAGGCAGCTCAGCAACAGCGCGAACAGGCTGAGCCAGAGTTTCATCGCGTCGGCCCCGGTTGCAGCGGTTCTGCCAATTGCACGATGGGCGCCGTGCGCAGGGCCGCCAGACCCCGGGCATCGACGCGCAGCAGCCAGGCGCCGGTCTCGGTCGGCCCGGCAACCACGCCGGCACCTTGGGCCTGCAGCAACTGGCGCACCGCCTTCTCGGTGGTGCCCGGCTTGAACATGACCAGGGCGTCGGCCACGACCGGCGCCGTGCCGGCGGCAGACAAGCCCTGATAGGCCGCCGGGTCATCCTGGCGCGGTGTCAGCACCAGCACCAGCAGCAGCGCGACGGCAGCCCCCTGCAAACCCAGCACCCAGGGCATCCAACGCACCGCGCGGGCGGGTTTCGCGGGTTTCGGCTGGGCCGCTTGCATCAGCGCATGCATCTTCGCGAGGCCCGCGTCCACGTCGCCGCCCTGCGCCGGGGCGCCCGCCACGCTCAGCAGCGTCTGCATGGGCTGCTCGGCCGCCAGCTCGTTGCGGCAGCCCTGGCAGTGCAGCAGATGGCGCTGCACCTGGCCCGTTTCGTCCTCGCCGAGCTGGCCACGCGCATACCAGGGCAGCAGGGCCTGCATGGCAGCGTGCTCGTCATGTTCCATGGGGATCACCACACTCATCATTGTTCTCCTTGCTCCAGCCCCGCCAGGTCATCCAGCAGGAGCCGCAGCCGGCGCCGGGCATAAAACATCCGCGTCTTCACGGTTTCGGCGGGGCAGCCGACGACGTCGGCAATCTCGGCATAGGCCATGTCATGGAAATAGCAGAGTTCGACGACGGCGCGGTGCTCCGGCGACAGCTCCGCCATGGCGCTCCGCAGCCGGCCGCGCAACTGCGCCAGGCCCAGGCGCTGCTCCGGCCCGGGCCCGGGGTCGGCTGGCTCGTCCACGGCGTCGCCATCGACCGGCAGGTCCTGGCGGCTCAGCGCCTTCAGCGCCTTGCGGTAGGCGATGCCGAAAATCCAGGTCGACAGCTTGCTGCGCCCGTCGAAGCTGTCCGAGCGCTGCCAGACCACCATCAGGGTGTCGTTCAGCACCTCCTCGATGGCCTCGGGCTGGCGCATCAGATGCGACAGGAAACGCCACAGCCGGGGGTGATAAATCCGGTAGAGGGCGTCGAATTCCGCCCGCTGGCCGCGCCTGATGCCCTCCAGCAGGGCCAGCTCCAACGCCTCGGCGGCCGGGCCACGAACCGAGCTCGCAGGCGTCGTCGGCGCGTCATCGCGCTTTTTCCTGATGCTGGGCCACTTCAACATGCTCGCCTGCGGGGTTCCATTGCCCATGAGTCCCGGCGGAGTGCCCGGAGGTTCAAAAGCGATGGTAGCGAGCCCCCTCTACCCAGGGGATTCCGTCACGAAAAGTAGGCCAGTGTCATCTCGCGCAGCCAGCGGGATTCGGCAAAACCCTTGGTGTCATAGAGCTTTTTCAGGCGCGGCGTGGGCACCGCCACCCGGCAGGCGGCCAGCGTGAAGTTCTGCTCCCCCTTGCCTTCCTTCCAGGCCGACTGCCAGACCGTGGCCAGCGTGACGGCGCCGTCGGCCATGCGGTTCAGCGTGCGCGCGCCCAGCGCCGACCACATCGCCGCCGCCTGGCCACGGCCGTGCACGCGCTCGAAGACCTCCAGGATCTCCTGGGGTGGCAGCTCCGTGATGGTGCGGTGCATCAGCTGCACGATGGCGTCGGCCGCCGCCATGGCGCCCTTGAACAGCGGCCGGGCCGGCGCGTCGGTCACGCGCTGCTTGACGCCGGCCACCACTTCCTCGGCGGCCTGGTCCAGCATGTCGTCCTCGTAGACGGCATGCACCTTGTCGTCGTCCGGGTCGTCCGACTGGCCGTGGTGAAGGTGGGAGAGGTGCAAGGGCTGGCAGGCATCGCCGATGTAGTGGGCCAGCACGCCGGCGGCGCAGACATAGGCATCCAGCTGCCTGGCGGCCGCGGCCTGCACCATGACCTTGTAGAGCTCGGCGACGCGAAAGGGCAGCGCGCCGCGGTACTGGGGTTTGCGGTCGGGATCGATGCTGCTGTAGAACTGGTCCCAGACCTGGGGGTCGCGCGTGGCCGGGGCCTGCTGCCAGAGCTGCATCAGCGTCTTGCCGGCGAAGGGGCCGCTGCCGGCCTCGTCCATGTCGGCGAAGTGATTGGCCTTGTCCTTGCCGCGGGTGCGGCGCCAGACCAGGTCGGGCACATCGGCCAGCGCGATGAACTGGCTCGTCTGCGTGGCACCCGGCAGATTGCCGGCGACGATGTCCTCGTCGCTGACACCGATGGCCGCCGCGTTGGCCTTGAAGACGGCCTTGGCCTTGTTCGTCTGCAGTGCGAAGCAGGCCGCGAAGCCGACGTTGTAGTGGCCGACCTTGCCCCAGTAGCGGCTCTGGCCCGTGCGCCAGTCCTGCACCAGCTCGACGTTCAGCGCCTTGCACAGCGAGCTGAATCCGCTGGCCAGTGCGAACTCGGTGGCGCGGCTGGAATTCAGCGCGCCAAAACCGTGGCCACCCCATTGGACGGCCAATGGCCGGAACTGCGTGGGCGGCGGCAGGTCCTTGTCCTTGGCCGTGCGGTCGGCCATCTCGTCCCAGAACCAGGTGACACCCGAGTCGCCCGGCCGCGACTGCACGGTATCGCGGGGGCGGCGCGGGCCGATCAGGAATTCAGACAGCGAATCCACCCCGCCCATGCTGGCATGGCGGTAGAACAGGCCGTGCACGCGGCCCTCGGTGCGGATGCCACCCGGCAGCACCGTGAACAGCGGGCAACCGATGAGGTTGAGGCTCATCTTGTCGGAGCTGAGGTCGATGACCGGGCCGAAGCTGCCGACGCCGAGGTACTGGGAGTTCGTCGCCCCGACGCTGTCGAGCTTGACCAGGGCGGCGTCCAGCGTCAGGCGTGCATCGCGGCCGGCGAAACCGGGATAGATGTCGGCCAGCGGCAGCGCATCGACGCCATGCGCCGTGATGTGGCCGATACCGACCTTCTTGCCGCGCGGCAGCGCGAACACCGGCGCGCCGGGCTCGGTGCCCGAGGTCACGTGGCGGCTGACCAGGGCGAAGGCACAGGCGCCGTCCTCGACGATGGCCGAGGCGACGCCCATGCGGGTGGCGCCCTGGTCGGCCACATGGACCTGAAAGTTGGGGCCGAACTTGTCGGCCGCATAGAGGGCCGTGTCGGCCGGCGGCAGGTTGGTCACGCGCGGCTTCACCAGCACGGGGCAGGTGCGCACCTGGCGGCCGTCGGGCAGGTAGAGCACCGGCGGCACCGCCAGCTCGGGATGGCGGGACAGCTTGCTGCGGTCCAGCCATTCGCTGACGAAGACGAGGATGCAGGGCCAGGACCAGGGCCGGAAATCGCTGTTGTCCAGCGTGCGGGCGCCGAGTTCCTTGCCGGTCTGCTCGGCATGCTCGTCGGCGTAGTTGGGGTCGTCCAGCCGGATGCGGTAGCGCCCGATGGCGGTACCGATGACGGTGGGCAGGTTGGCGATGTGGACGTGGTACTGGTCGCGCGCCTCCAGCAGGTCGCGCACGCTGAGGGTGCGGGGGTCGGCGCGGCGGATGAAACGGTCCATGAAATCTCCGGATGCAACGGCAGGACGCTATCAAGCCCCAGAACACATCGCTTCATCAAGCCTGAGTAAGCGCTATCGTTGCGCCATGAGCGAAGCCGGCGCCCTGCCCCTGGACACCCAGACCTCGGTCTGGGCCGGTGGCGCCGCCGATGCCGAGCCCCAATTGCAATGCGGCGGCGGCGCCGTGGGCACGGCCCGCGAATGGCGCGTCAGTGGCGACTGGACGGTGCTGGCGCTGCGCGAACGCTACGAGGAGTTCCGCCAGCGCGTGGCCACCGCCGTGAAAGAGACGCCCGACGCGCTGTGGGACCTGCGCGAGCTGGGACGGCTGGACACGGCGGGCGCGCTGACGCTTTGGCAGGGCTGGGGCCGCAAGCCGCCACGGCGGCTGCTGTGGCTGCCCGAGCATGTGACGCTGTTCTCGCAGTTCATGCAGCCCGGCGCCCTGCCCAGACGCAAGCGCAGCCTCGGCCCCGGCATCGCGCTGGCCAACCTCAGGCTGATGGCCTTTGCCCGCCATGCGGTCGACCTGGTCACCCTCGTCGGCCGCCTGCTGCTGGACTTCGTGCAGATGCTGCGCCACCCCTCGCTGATCGGCTGGCGCGAGATCTCGGCCAATGTCTATCGCACCGGGGCCCAGGCGCTGCCGATCACGGCCCTGGTGGGCTTTCTCGTCGGGCTGACGCTGTCCTATCTGATCTCGCGGCAGCTGAAGGCCTATGGCGCCGACATCTTCGTCATCAACATCCTCGGCCTGGCCGTGCTGCGCGAGCTGGGGCCGCTGCTGGCGGCCATCATCGTGGCGGGCCGCTCGGGCTCGGCGATGACGGCCCAGATCGGCGTCATGCGCGTCACGCAGGAACTGGACGCGCTGTCGGTGATGGGCATCTCGCACACGGTGCGCCTGGTGGCCCCCAAGGTCATCGCGCTGGCCATCTCGCTGCCGCTGGTGGCCGTGTGGACGAGCGCCCTGATGCTGCTCGGCGGCATGGCGGCGGCCAGTGCCCAGCTCAAACTGGACCCGATGCAGTTCGTGCACACCCTGCCCAGCGTCGTCGAGCCGGTGAACCTGTGGCTGGGCTGGGTCAAGTCCATCCTCTTCGGCGGCCTCATCGCGCTCTTGGCCTGCCATTTCGGCCTGCGCGTGAAGCCCAATACCGAGAGCCTGGGCCAGAGCGTCACGCAGTCGGTCGTCACGGCCATCACGCTGGTCATCGTCGTCGATGCGATCTTCGCGGTGCTGTTTTCAAACATGGGAGTTTGAGTGGCCGACACCGAACCCATCATCGAAGTCGACAACGTGACGACGGCCTATGGCGGCCATGTCATCCACCGCAACCTCAGCCTGACCGTGCACCGCGGCGAAGTCGTCGCGCTGATCGGCGGCTCGGGCTCGGGCAAGACGACGCTGCTGCGCCTGCTGCTGGGCCTGGAGGTGCCACGGGCCGGCACCGTGAAGATCTTCGGCCATCCGCTGGGCCGCTGCGCGGTGCGCGACCTGGAGCGGGTGCGCTACCGCTGGGGCGTGCTGTTCCAGGCCGGCGCGCTGTTCTCGGCGCTGAGCGTCTACGACAACGTCGCGCTGCCGCTGCGCGAGCTCAAGAGCGTGCCCGCCGACCTCGTCACACCCCTCGTCATGCTCAAGCTGGCCCAGGTCGGCCTCAAGCCCGAGGACGCGCTGAAGCGCCCGTCGGAGCTGTCGGGCGGCATGGTCAAGCGCGTGTCGCTGGCGCGGGCCCTCATCCTCGACCCGCAGTTGCTCTTCCTGGACGAACCCACCGCCGGCCTGGACCCCGACAGCGCCAAGCAGTTCGTCAAGCTGCTGCGGCGCCTGCGCCAGGAGCTGGGCCTGACCGTCGTCATGGTCACGCACGACGTGGACACGCTGTTCGCCGTCGTCGACCGCGTCGCCGTGCTGGCCGACCAGCACATCATCGCCAGCGGCCCGCTGTCCGAAGTCGCCCGCCTGCCGCATTCCTTCGTGCGCAACTTCTTCCTCGGCCATGTCGAGCGCTGCGCCGAAGAGGACGTGAGGCGCTTCCGCCTCAGCCTGGACGACACCAGCGACGATGGCGGCGTGCCCGCCGTGCTGCGAGAAGAAGCCAACGTCTAGAGACCATGGAAAACAAAGCCCACGCCCTGGCCGCCGGCCTCTTTCTGCTGCTGCTCGGCCTCGCGCTGGCCGCCAGCGTCGCCTGGTTCCAGGGCGACCGCACGGAGCGTGTGCGCTACACCGTCGTCGCCCGCAGCGGCGTGCCGGGGCTGAATCTGAAGGCGCCCGTCAAGCTGCGCGGCGTGGAGGTCGGCTATGTCGAAACGATAGGCTTCGACCCCGCCGACCCGCGCCAGATCCTCGTCGGCATCGCCGTCGACGCGGCCGCCCCGGTGTCCAAGCAGACCTATGCCCAGCTCGGCCTGCAGGGTGTCACCGGCCTGTCCTTCGTCGGCCTGGAGGAAGCCGACACCCAGGCCGCGCTGCAACGCGCAACGCCGGGTGCGCGCCTGCCGCTGCGGCCCACGCTGCTGGACCGCCTGGCCGAAAGCGGCCCTGGCCTTATTGCCGGTTTTGCCGAGACGGCCACGCGCCTGAACGCCCTGCTCAGCGAAGACAACCGCGCCCAGCTCGGCAAGACCCTCGCCGGGCTGCAGCAGGCCGCCGATGACACCAGCAGGCTGATGGCTGCGCTGCAGCCGAGCGCCCGCGAGCTGCCGGCGCTGCTGAAGGACTCGGACGCCACCGCCAGACGCGCCCAGGCCGCGCTGACCCGCATCGAGGCGCTCGCCGTCGACGGCCAGTTGCTGGCCCAGTACCTCAAGACACGCGCCAAGGCGCTGGACGAGCTGCAGGCGGCCGCCGTGCAGGTGCAGGCCACCAGCCGCAACCTCGAACTCGCCCTGGTGGGCGAGACCTCGCCGCGCACCCGCCCCGTGCTGGCCGACGTCTCGGCCGCCAGCCGCAGCATCGAACGCGCCGCCGACGCCCTCGGCGAGCAGCCGCAGAGCCTGATCTTCGGCCGCGGCGCTCAGCCGCCCGGGCCGGGTGAGGCCGGCTTTGCGGAACGTCTGAAGAAATGAAAACAACCTTCGTCCTGCTCACCGCCGCCCTCGCGCTGAGTGCCTGCTCGCTGACACCGACGGCCTCGCCCAAGGCCGTCTACGACCTCGGCCCCGCGCCCACGACCACGGCGGCCGGCGGCGCGCTGGCCTGGCGCATTGCCGACGTGACCGCACCGCCGCAGCTGGCCGGTGAAGGCATCGCCTACCGCCTCGCCTTCCAGCAGGCCCAGCGCCTGGAGCATTACCGCGACAGCCTGTGGGCCGCGCCGCCGGCCGCGCTGCTGACGCAGAGGCTGCGCGAGCAACTGGCCGGCGCACCGGGCTGCAGCGGCAAGCCCGCCGCGCTGTTGACCGTCAACCTCGACGAGTTCGAGCAGGTCTTCAGCAGCCCCACCAGCAGCCAGGTCGTGCTGCGCCTGCATGCCACGCTGTGGCCGGCCGGCACGGCCAGCACGCCGCTGCAGCAGCACTGGCGCCTCGAGCGCGCAGCGGCCTCGCCCGATGCGCCCGGCGCCGTGCGCGGCCTGGCCCAGGCCGTGGACGACTGGCTGCCGCAATTGGCGGCCTGGCTAGCAGCGTCGGCATGCCGCTGAGACCGGACCGAGGACAGCGCCTGCGCGCTGTCCGACGCCTGACGAAGGCCTGCCGGCATGCAAGCCGGCTGGCATGAATCCGAGCGGCGGCGGCGCGCGTAGCTAGGCCATGAGTCAACTCGGTCAGCTGCTGCGCGTCGGCCTGCAACGCGCCCGCCAGGAGGCCAGCTCGCGCTGGAGTGCCGAACGCCTGCAACGCCACCAGCAGCAGGGCCTCGCCGCACTGCGCCGCCTGGCCCGCGAGCGCTCGCCCTTCTATCGGCGCTTCCACTACGGGCTGGACGACGCGCCACTCGACGCCCTGCCCATCCTCGACAAGGCCACGTTGATGGCCGAGTTCGACCGCGTCGTGACCGACCCGGCCATCCGCCTGGCCGATGTCGAGGCCCACCTGGCCGCGCCCGACCCGGGCCGGCCCTATCTGGGCCGCTACACGGCGCTGTCGACGTCGGGCTCCACGGGCCTGCGCGGCGTCTTCCTGTTCGACGCCGACGAATGGCGTGCCAGCCTCGCGGCCATCATGCGGCCGCTGATGTGGTCGGGGGCACCGTCGCCACTGGCCAGGCCACGCACGGCGCTGATCGCCTCGGGTGCGGCTTGGCATTACTCGGCCCGCGTCGGCGCGTCACTCTCGACGCCGCTGCTGCGTGGCTTGAAGCTGGACGCCGGCCTGCCGCTGGCCGAACTCGTCGCGCGGCTGAACGACTGGCAGCCGGTGTCGATGGCCCTCTACCCGTCCATCCTGCGCCAGCTGGCCGACGAGCAGCTCGCCGGGCGGCTGCACATCCCGCTGCGCCACGTCGGCACCAGCGCCGAGCTGCTGCCCGAGGCGACGCGCGCGCGGGTAGCAGCCGCCTGGGGCATTCCCGTCTTCAACACCTATGGCGCGACCGAATACGCCCCCATCGCGACCGAGTGCCGCGAAGGCAGCCTGCACCTGCTGGAAGACCGCGCGATCTTCGAGATCGTCGACGCCGACGGCCGCGCCGTGCCGCCGGGCGAATCCGGCGCGCGCCTGCTCGTCACCGTGCTGGACCGCCACACCCAACCGCTGATCCGCTACGAGATCAGCGACGGCCTGCGCGAGCTGCCGGGCCGCTGCCGCTGCGGCCGTCCCTTCAGGCGCCTGGCGCGCGTCGAGGGCCGTGTCGAGGAGGCCCTGCATCTGCCGGCGGCCAACGGCGGCGCGGCCGTCGACATCCACCCCAACCTCGTGCACCAGTTGCTGGAGCAGGTGCCCGCCACCGGCTGGCAGCTGCGCCAGGAGTCGGCCGACGCGATCACCGTGCTGCTGACCGGCCAGCCCAGCGACCGCGATGCCAGCACGCTGCGGCACCGCCTGGCCGATCTGCTGCAAAGCCGCGGCGCCGCACCGCAGCGCCTGGACCTGCGCTGGGTGGCCGAACTGCCCCGTGGCGCCAGTGGCAAGGCGCCCCTCATCGTCGCCCTGCCCTCATGACGCGCCCGACGCGCCGCCGCTGGACCCGCCTCGCGCTGGCCGCCGTGCTGCTGCCCGGCTTCGCCTGGTCGGCGGCGACGGCGGCGCTGTGGTTCAAGCAGGAGAGCCTGCTCTTCCATGCCGAGCCGCTGCCCGCCGCAACGCGTCTGGCCGACGCGCCGGATGTGCACGAACGTTTTGTCGACGTGCCCGGCGCGCGGCTGTCGGTGCTGGAGCTGCGCCTGCCCGAGCCGCGCGGCGTCGTCTTCTTCCTGCACGGCAACGCGGGCAATCTGCAGAGCTGGTTCACCGACACCGACTTCTACCGCCGCGCCGGCTTCGATCTCGTCATGCCTGACTACCGCGGCTTCGGCAAGAGCACGGGCCGCATCGAGAGCGAAGCCCAGCTGCACGCCGACGTGATGGCCGTCTGGCGCGAGGTGGCGGCCCGCTATGCCGGCAAGCGCATCGTCATCTATGGCCGCTCGCTGGGCACCGGCTTGGCGGCGACGCTGGCGGCGACGGTGCAACCTGACCTGACGGTGCTGGTCTCGCCCTATGCCAGCATCGCCGGCCTGGCCAGTGAGCACTTCCCCTGGCTGCCACCGCAGGCCCTGCGCTACCCGCTGCGCACCGACCAGGCGGTGCAGCGCCTGCGCGGCCCGCTGATGCTGGTGCATGGCGACCGGGACGAAGTCATCCCGTTTGCGCAAAGCCTCAAGCTGCAGGCGCTGGCGCCGCAAGCTCGGCTCGTCCGCATCGCGGGCGGTGGGCACAACGACCTGCAGCAGTGGCCGGACTACCCGCAGCAGATGACGGCGGCACTCGCTGCGCTGGCCGCGCCGGCGCAACGCTGACACCTCCGGCCGCGAAGGCTGGACGGGGGGCGCTCATGACCAAAGGCAGAGGGGGCCTCCAAGCCCATCATCCCGGGCATGGAAGTTCTGCCAGGCCCGTGTCCCGCCGTGCGCACGCTCGTCGTCGCCCCGTCGGACAGTCCGGCCTGTGCCCTGGCCCAGCGCCTGATCGACGGCGCCGCGCTGAAGGTGCTGGATCAGGCCCATACGGCCACCGAGGCGCTGACGATGGCGCTGGCCATGCAACCCGAGCTGATGCTGCTGGACCCCGGCCTCAAACCCGTGGGCGCGGCCGAGCTGGCCGCCTCGCTGCACGACCCCGCACCCCAGATCGTCTGGCTCACGCTGGAAGTCGTGCGGCGCTGCCTGGCTGCCGATGACCCGCAGCGCGTCAACGCCGCGCTGCGCGGCCTGCCGCGGCGCCGGCTGGGCGTGGAGGTGCGCCATCTCATCGTGCTCGAGCACGGTCGCTTCACGACGCTGGACCTCGCCGACATCCGTTGGCTGGAGCTGCCCGACGCCCGCCACGCGACCGTGCTGCTGCACGGCTTTGGTGAACACCATGTACTGCATCGCCGTCTCGGCGGGCTGCTGGACGATCTGCCGCCCGGCGCCATGCTGCGCTGCCAGAACCGCGTTGCCGTGGCGCCGGCTCATGTGCTGGAAGTGCTGCTTCACGACAAGCGCCGCGCAACGCTGCTGCTGGACAACGGCACCCGGCTGGCCTGCGGTCCGCAGTTCCGGCCGGCGCTGGAAGCAGCGCTTCAGGCGCTGGACACACCGGGGGCGTCGGCCGACCAGCCGCCCACTCCCAGCCGCTGGAGCGCACCATGGCGTCTGGACGATCCGAGGGGCCCCGGCGACGGCTCTGCTTGATGACCGAGGGATGATTCACCTCCGCTGAGCTGCCCAGGCAGGCCCCGATGCGCTACCTTCGTGACAGAGCGCATGACGCGCCACGGGGTGAGACATGGACTTGGGCTTTGCGGAGCTTCCCGAATCCGCCGTCCGGCGCCGGCTGATGGCCGCCGCGCTGCTGGGCTTGGCCGCGCCTCGGTCCTATGCACTGGAGACCCTGGTCATCACCGCCGTCAACAAGACCGGCGCGAGCGCCGTGGCCGCACGGCTGCTGGCCGAGATCTACCGCCGCGCCGGCCTGGGCCTGCAGATCGACGTGCTGCCGCCGTCGCGCGCCAGCCTGGTGACCTTGAGCGAGAAGGCGGACGGCGAGCTGGTCCGCATCGCGAGCTATGGCCAGACCTACCCGCAATTGCTGCGCGTGGACCCGCCCTACTACCGGGTCAGCGTGCGCGCCTACTCCATGCCTTCGCGCGCCGCCAGCGTGCAGACGCGCGACGACCTGAAGCATTACTCGGTGGGCTCCATCCGCGGCATGGCCTACGCGCAGGAGCTGACCGAGAACCACCCGGCGCTGACCCTGACGCAGAACCCACCGCAACTGTTCCGCATGCTGACAGCCGGCCGGGTCGACCTGGCGATCTGCACGACGCTGTCGGCCCAATCGGCGATGACGAGCCTGAGCATCAAGGACCTGGACGCCTCACCCGATCTGGCCCGCTTCGATCTGCATCACTACCTGCATGTCCGCCGCAAGGACCTGGCACCGCGCCTGGCCGAGCTCATCCGCCGCCTGCGCGACAGCGGCGAGCTGGAGCAGCTGACCGCGCAGCACGAGGCGGCCGCTCTGCGCGAGCAGGCCTAGTCTCCTTCAGCCGCGGCGATGCACTCGATCTCGACGCGGGCGCCCAGCGCCAGGCCGTTGCAGCCCAGCGCGCTGCGTGCCGGCAACGGCGTGCTGCCGAAGAACTCGCGGTAGACCTCGTTGAAGGCCGGCCAGTCGGCCATGTCGGCCAGCATCACCGTGCAGCGCACCAGGTGCTGCAGGTCCAGCCCCTGGCCGCGCAGCACGCTGCGGATGTTCTCCAGCGTCTGCCGCGCCTCGGCGCGCAGGCCGCCTTCGACGAGCTTGAGCTGGCCGGGTACGTTGCCGAGCTGGCCGGACAGATAGAGCATGGAGCCGACGCGCACGCCTTCGGGAAAGGGCACGGTCGCAGGTACGACCTGACCGCTGTTGAATCGTTCGATCTTCATCGTGGGCTCATCCCCATGGCTTGTTCGAGGGCGGCGGGGTCATGGACCTGGCCGCCCTTGATGGTGCGGTAGACGCGGCGGATGTCGCCCATGTTGGTGAGCGGGTCGCCGTCGACGAGGATCATGTCGGCCAGCTTGCCCGGCGTGATCGTGCCGCGGTCTTTCTCGACGCCGAGCACGCGGGCGGGCGTGAGCGTCGCGATGCGCAGCACCTCGGCGTTGGCGATGCCGGCCTGGGCATAGAGCTCCAGTTCACGGTGCAGGCTGTAGCCGGAGAAGCCATCGCTGCCCGGCATGATGGTCACGCCGCCGTCGTGCAGGCGCTTGAGCATGCGCAGCAGGCCCGGCAGGGCCTGGGCGTAGACGGCTTCCTTGCCAGCCGGCACGGCGACGGCGCCGGACAGCTGGCGGCGCCTCACCACCGTCGGGAAACGCTGCACCACCGGCCGCAGCGCCGGCGCGGCGCGCGCCGGTTCGCCCGAGAACAGCCCTTCCAGCACCACCATGGTCGGGTCCAGCACGGTGTGGTGCTGGCGCAGGAAGGCGACGAAGTCATTGAAGCGACCGTCGTTGAAATCGAACTGTGCGAGGCGGTCGGCCAGCACCGTGTAGCGGTCGCGGCTGCGCGTGTCCTTCACGTCGGGGAAGAAGTTCAGCAGGATGAAGTTCAGGTGCTGGATCTCGTCGGCACCGGCCTCGACGAAGGCGCGCGCATGGGTGAAGGCAGGCACATGGCCGCTGACGCGCAGGCCGCGCTCGTGGGCGCGGTCGGCCACGGTGGCCACCAGGGCCGGGCTGAAGGACGAATAGATCTTGACCTGGGCATAGCCGTGGTCGGCATACCAGTCCACCGCGGCGCGCGCCTTCTCGGCCGTGTCGACCTTCACGTCGGTCGGTCCGGCCAGGGGGCCCATGCCTTCGATGATGCCGGCCAGCGTCACGCGCGGGCCCAGCTCGGTGCCGGCATCGAAGCGCTTCACGCGGGCCAGCATCGGCAGGTTGTCGTTGGCCATGTCGCGCGCACTCGTCACGCCGGCGATGAGGTCGAAGACGCCATCGACATTGCTGAAGTGCTGGTGCACATCCCACAGCCCCGGCATCAGCAAGCGGCCATTGGCGGCGATGACTTCGGCACCGGGTGGCACCTCGAGATCGGCATCGGGCTCGACGCGGACGATGCGCTCGCCGCGCACGAGCACGCTCATGCCGGGGCGCACGCTGAGGCTGGCGGGATCGAACAGCCTGGCGTTGCGGATCAGCAGCGCGCCCTGAGGTTTGTGAGTGTGCTGCTGCGCCAGGCCCGCATGCCAGGCCTGGTCGGCGGCCTGCTGGGCGCGCTGCAGTTCGGCCAGCGCCGGCAGCAGCGGGGCCTCCAGCACCTCGAACCAGTCGTCGATGACGCCCGCGGTATCACCCCGGTCGTCCAGCCAGACGGGCAGGGGCGTGAACTCGATGCCGCCGATGCGGTAGAGCGTCAGCTTGCGGCCGGCGGCGTCGACGTCGGCCCCACCCTCCAGCCAGGCTTCGCCGGCCGGCAGCAGCTTCAGCCGTCGCCCGGGGGCCTTCAGCAGCGCGCGGGCCAGCACGCCCATGAACTCGGGCGGCGGGTTGGCCGGCAGGTAGAAGCCGGCCGCGCGGGTTTCGCCCGTTTCGATGCGGTTCTTCCAGCGCGCCAGACCCGTGGCGTCGCGCTCGAAATGCTCGCTGAACTCGACCTTCCAGTAGTCGTTGCCCTTGGCGTCGTAGTGCGTCGGCAGGCCGCGCGCGTCGAGGCGCCAGCGCGCCTCGATGACGTCGCCGCGGCCGCGGTCGTTGAAGCGGTAGTTGGCAGCGGTGACACCGGGTTCGGGCGTCGTCAGCGTCTGCGTGCCGGCGGCGTTGCCGTGGATCTGCACCTGGTCTTCGCGCGCGCAGACGGCGCCGCTGAGCAAGGCCAGAGCAAGGATGAGCAGCTTCATTGCCAGGCCTCCTGCATCACGCGGCGGAAATTGCCGCCCAGGATTTTGGCTATGCGCGCCGCCGGGTGGCCGCGCGCCGCGAGCAACTCGGCCAGCTCGATGAACTGCGTCGGCCCGCAGAGGTCGGGCAGGAAGAGGCTGACGTCAGGCGTCTCGCCCGGTGCGCCTATGCCCATGCTGCGCCGCAGCTCGGTCTCGGCCGCGAGCATGGCGCGGTAGGCCGCCATGTCGTCGATGGCCGTGGTGCCGCCATCGGTGCCCAGGCCGACATGGTCTTCGCCGCAGACGTCCAGCGCGTGCTCCAGATGCATGACCAGGTCGGAGGCCAGCGGCTGGCCGGCCAGGCGCAGATAGGGCATGAAGTAGAGGCCGACGACGCCGCCCTTGTCGGCCAGCAGGCGCAGCTCGGCGTCGCTCTTGTTGCGCGGGTGGTCGGCCACGGCGCGGCAGCCGCTGTGCGTGATGGCCACGGGCCGGCGCGCCAGACGCAGCGTGTCCAGGCAGGTCTGCTCGCTGCTGTGGCTGAGGTCCACCAGCACGCTCTCGGCCTGCAGGCGCTCGACGACCTCGGCACCGAAGGCGCTCAGGCCGGTGTCGTCGGCCACCGTGGCGCCGCAGCCGACGGCGTTGCGGCCGTTGTAGGTGAGCTGGATGACGCGTACGCCGAGGTTGACGAACAGCGCGATCCGGTCGCTGCTGCGGCCCAGCATCTCGGTGTTCTGGAAGCCGTAGATGACGCCGATCTGGCCCGCGGCGCGCGCCGCGTCGATGTCGCTCGCGGTCAGCACTTTGCGCAGCGCCATGGGGCGGGCGCGGATGAAGGCGTCCCAGCCCGCGATATCGGCCACCGTCGCTTCGAAGGGCTCGGCACTGCCTGCCACATGGCCGAGCGTGATGTTGACGGCCGTGAGGCCCGCCGCGCGCGCGTCGCCCAGCGAGCGGTCGTCGACGCTCTGGCCGGTGCTGGTGTAGGCCATGGCGCTGCGGTCACCGGCGCTGGGCTGGATGCGGATGTTGGGGTTGTCGAGGACGCCCAGGGCGTTGATGACGAGATTCATGGGGTCTTGGTCCGCAACAGCGGCAATAGAAGAAGACAGCTCAAGCCGACCAGGGCATCCAGGCCCAGCGTCATGGCATAGCCCCAATGCTGGACCGCATAGCCCTGCCAGACCACGCTGTAGGTGATGGAGAGATTGGTCAGCGCCATGTAGGCGGCGAACTGCGTGGCGGCCACGGCCGGCTGGGTGATGCCGATGAAGAGGGCCACGCGCGCGCCGTAGATGAAGCCGAACAGCAACTGGTAGATGACGACGGCGGCCATGAAGGCGGTGACCAGGCTGGCCGATGCCGCCTGGCCGGGCGCCCAGCCCTGGCGCTGCAGCTCGAACATCAGGGCCAGGCCCGGCAGGCTGAGCACGCTGACGTAGACAGCCATCGCACGGCGCAGGTTGACGCGGTCCGACAGCCAGCCGCCGACGATGCAGGTGACGGCGGTGGCCGCCTGCGAGGCCGTGGCGAGCCAGCCGATCTGACCGTTGCTGAGGCCGAGGTCGACCGCCAGATTGGATTGCAGCCCGCGCGCCAAAGCCATGGCCGAGATGGGCAGGACGGCGAACAGCAGGCCGGCCACGGCCAGGCGCGAACCGAGCAGGGCCTGCAGGGCCTGGCGCAGGAAAGCGAGCACCTCGCTGCCCGCTGCGGCCACGCCGGCCGAAGCGGGCTCATCGGCAGCGGCCGGCGTCGCCTCGCGCATGGGCAGCACGACGACGCCCATGACGGTCGCGATGATCAGCGCCAGCACGACGATGCAGAGGTTGAAGCCGATGCTGCCGATCAACAGCAATGCGCCGCCGCCGCCCACCAGCACGCCCAGGGACTGGCCGCCGAACATCATGCCGCTGGCGAAGGCACGCTCGTCTTCGCGCAGCGTCGTCACCGCGAGCGCGTCGACGGCCACGTCCTGCACCGCGCCGAACAGGTTGTGCACGACGAGCAGGGCCGTGAAGAGACCGAGCTGGGTGGTCAGGTCCAAGCTGGCCAGCGGCAGCAGCGTCAGCACCATCATTCCCTGCGCGCCGAGGATCCAGCCGCGGCGCGGCCCCAGGCGCCTGGAGGCGATCAGGTCGATGAAGGGGCCGTAGACCCATTTGAAGGCCCAGGGCAGCAGCACCAGGCCGAGGAAGCCGCCGATTTCGGCCGTGCCCACGCCCTGGCGGCGCAGTTGGGTCGCAACGGTCGTCATCGCAAAGCCGATGGGCAGGCCTTCGGTCAGGTACATCAGGAAGAACGCCGCAATACGCCCCTTGGGGGACGCCAGCAGATTCGGCAGTCGCATCGCCTCAACCTTCTTCGCGTGGTCGCCGAACGATTCTAGAATATTGTTCTAATGAAGATGCCCCGAGGTTCCACCAGCCGTCTTGAAGCGGTCCTGGCGCTCGCTTCGCCCGGTGAGCGCGGCGCCAGCCGGCGCGCGGTGCTGGCGCACGCCCTGCCCTGCTTCAATGCCCGCGGCATCGAGGCCGCCACCATCGAGGACCTGCGCCGGCGCAGTGGCCAGAGCGTGGGCACGATCTACCACCACTTCCGCAACAAGGAGGGCGTGGCCGCCGCCCTCTTCTTCGCCGGTTTCGACGACCAGAGCCGCGCCATCGCGGCGCGCACCGAAGCTGCGCCCGACGCACATGCCGTCGTGGCCGAACTGGTGGTCGCCTATGTCGACTGGGTGACGGCCCTGCCCGAACTGGCGGCCTTTCTCTTCATGGCGCGCGAGACCGTGGCGCAGGGGCCGTATGGCGCCGAGCTGGTGGCGCGCCTGGAAGCGCGCTATGCGCCCATCGACGCGCGCCTGGCCGAGGGCGTGCGCGCCGGCCTCATCACCGAGCTGCCGGCCGATCTGATCCCAGCCCTGGTGCTTGGCGGTGCCGAGTCCTACTGCCGCGGCTGGCTGGCCGGGCGCCGCGCGGCCAGGCCGACGACCTATGCCGGGCTGCTGGCCGAGGCGGCCTGGCGGGGCATTGCGGCCTAGGAGCCCGCCGCCGCCGGCGCGTCTTCCGCCACGGGCAGGCCCTGCTTGCGCACCTCGTCGTCAATGCGGCGCCTTTGCTTGCGCGCGGCCTCCAGGTCGCGCCGGGCGGCGTCCTCGTTGCCCAGCCGGCGTTGCGCCAGGGCGCGGCCGTAGAGGGCCATGGGCAGGGGCTTGATCTCGATGGCCGCATCGAAGGCCTTGAGGGCGCGCGACGCGTCGTCCAGGCGCAGATAGGCCCAGCCCAGGCTCGCGCGGGCCGACACGGCGCCGCCGTCCAGGCTCACGGACTCCTTGCAATCGTCCAGGGCCAGTTTCAGGTCCAGGGCCAGGCGCACGCGCAGCCAGCAGCGGTTGTTGAGCACGCGGGCCATGCTGGTGTCCGAGCGATGGCTGGGCATCCACAGCTCCCACTGGCGCAGGGCTTCGGGCACGAGCTCCAGGCTGGCGTAGACGTCGCCCATGCCGGCACGCAGATGCGAAGACGGTGGCAGCGCGGCGTCCAGGGCCCTCAAGTCGGCCAGCGCGCCGTCGCGCTCGCCCTTGGACACGCGCAACGATGCGCGCAGGGCCAGGGCCTCGTCCAGCGCAGGGTGCAGGCGCAGGGCTTCGTCGAGGTCGGCCTGGGCCTTGGCGAACTGGCGCATGGAGAGATGCACCCGCGCCCGCGCCAGGAAGTGAGCCTCGACAAGGGGTTCGAGTTCGCAGGCGCGGTTCAGGTCCTCCAGCGCGCGCTCGTACTCACCGCGGGCCGCCGAGGCCTCGCCGCGCCGCGCAAGGGCGACCGCGTCGTCGGCCGAGATCTCATCAGGCCGCGCCGCATAGCGCGCGTCGTACTGGCCGGACGTGGTGCGTGCAAACACCGCGCCGCCGTTCCAGGTCGCGTAGAGCTTGCGCTGCAGGCGCGACACATAGATGCGATGCGACAGGAAATAGTCCAGGCCCAGCAGCATGTCCTGGTCGGCCCCGCTGGCCTCATCGATGACGAACTGGCTGTTGTGGATCTTCTCGCCGCCGAACTCGAAGGTCTCGATCGGCCCGGTCCACGCCTTTGCCTTGCCCGAGCCGGCGCCGCCGACTCGGCCGATTTCCGTGAGGTCGGACTCCTTCACGCCGGCATTCTTGGCCGTGCGCAGCTTCAGCGAGGTGCGCGGCGCGCCGGTGTCCAGCAGCGCCCTCACCTCCCGGTCGTTGACCCGGGCGGTCACCTGGATGGCTGTGTCATTGCCACGCACGCCCCCCTCCAGCGGCAGCACGATGATGGGCGCCTCGCCGGCCCAATAGGCAAAGTTGGTCTTGTCGCAATCGCCCTTGGGGAACATCAGCCTCACGACGCCGTGGGCCAGGTCATATTCAGCGTCGGCCATGGACAGGAAATTGCGCCCCAGGACGCCCTGGATGCCCGAACCCAGCTCGTTGCCGCCGACGATGAACTCGACGTTGTTGAGTGTGGTGCCCTGGAAAATCACCTTTTCCACGCGCGTCGCCCGCGCTTCGACGGCGCCGGTATAGCCCCAGATGCGCAGGCCGGCGGGCAGGCTCCTCAGCCGCAGATTGAGCTGGGCCGCCACCGACGGCGTCAGGAAGCTGTAGAAGGCGCCACTGTCGATCAGCATGGGCACTTCGGTGCCGTTCAGGTTCAGCGTGCCGATCGGGCGATGGTTGACGATGCGGACCGGGATCTCCAGCTTGCTGAGCTTGCAATCACCCCAAGCCGGCGCGGCGGTCAAGGCCGCAGCCAACAGCGCTCATGCAGCGCGCACTCGGTTCATCTTCATCTGCTCCCCCTGGATTCTCGATCTCGCACGCCTTTCAGCGCGCGGCGCGCACTCTAAGGCAGGCCGGGCGAGGTCGGGGCGACCGCAGCGCCAGCCGGGGTAAACCATGTGGCCCGAAATGAACCGGGTAAGCTATCTTTATTGAACCGCTGTTTCATTTTTCATCCGTGAACACATTTCCCTCGGTCGCCGCCCGGCCGGTGTCCATCGCCGCGCTGGGCGAATGCATGCTGGAACTGCAGGGCCAGGCTTTCGGCCAACTGCGCCAGAGCTTTGGCGGCGACACGCTGAACACCGCCGTCTACCTGGCCCGTTGCGGCGGCGACAACCTGCGCGTTCACTATGCGACGGCCCTCGGCGACGACTCCTTGAGCAGCGGCCTGCTGGAGCGCTGGGCCGCGGAAGGCGTGCTGACCGGCCTCGTGCAGCGGCTGCCGGGTCGCGTGCCGGGCCTTTACCTGATCGAGTTGGACGAGGGCGGCGAGCGGCGCTTCCACTACTGGCGCGGCCAGGCGGCGGCACGCGCCTATTTCGACGCGGGGACCACGGCGCTGGAGGAGCAGGCCGATGGCCTGGACGCTCTTTATCTGTCGGGCATCAGCCTGGCCATCCTGCCGCAGGCCGGCCGTGAACGCGTGCTGGCGCTGATGGCCCGTATGCGCGCGCGCGGCGCGCTGGTGGCCTTCGACAACAACTTCCGGCCGCGGCTGTGGGACTCGGTCGCCGATGCGCGCTACTGGTACCAGCGCGCCTTCGCGGCCGCCAGCGTGGCCCTCATCACCGCCGACGATCACCAGGCCCTGCATGGACTGGGTGACCTCGACGCCGCGGTGGCCCAGGCCCAGGCGCTGCCGGTGGCCGAGATCGCGATCAAGCGGGGTGCGCTGTCGACGCGCGTCGGCCTCAACCAGGTCTGGCAGGACGTGGCCACCGAGGCCGTGCCACGCGTCGTCGACACGACGGCTGCCGGCGACTCCTTCGCGGCCGGCTATCTGAGCCAGCGCCTGCGCGGCGCCACGCCGGTGGAAGGCGCGGCCTTCGGCAACCGGCTCGCGGCCCGCGTCATCCAACACCCGGGCGCCCTGATCCCTCGTGAAGCCATGCAAGACCTGATCGGAAGCTGATGCGACTCCTCTTGACCCTGGCCCTGCCCTTGGCCACGCTCCCGGGCCTCTGCCACGCGCAGACCGCCACGCCTCCCCTGCACCCCGCCACCTATGTGCACGCCGGCTGGGCGCAGACCACCGGCGGCCAGGGCGGCAAGATCATCCGCGTGACGACGCTGGCTGCAGAAGGCCCAGGCAGCCTGACAGCGGCCCTGGAGACGCGCGGCCCGCGCATCGTCGTCTTCGAGGTCGGCGGCGTCATCGACCTGGGCGGCAAGAGCGTGAAGCTGCGCGAAGGCAAGATCACCATCGCCGGGCAGACCGCACCCGATCCGGGCATCACCCTCGTCAAGGGCGAGCTGGAGGTGTTCGCCAAGGACGTCATCCTGCAGCACATCAGCATCCGCCCCGGCGCCTTCGGCCGTGCCAAGCGCAGCGGCAACGACCATGACGGCTTCTCCACCGGCGACGGCGCCGAGCGCGTCATCGTCGACCACTGCAGCTTCTCGTGGGCGACCGACGAGAACCTCTCCGTGGGTGGACACCGCTTCGAGGGCGCCACGCCCGACGATTGGCGCGCCCACACCTCGCATGCCATCACCTACAGCCACAACCTCATCTACGAGGGCCTGAACGAAGCCGTGCACATCAAGGGCGAGCACAGCAAGGGTTCGCTGATCCACGACAACGCGACGCAGATCCTGCTGCTGGGCAATGTCTACGCCTCCAACCGCGAGCGCAATGCGCTGTTCAAGGGCGGTGTCTGGGGCGCCATGGTCAACAACCTGATCTACAACCCCGGCTGGCGCGCCGTCCACTACAACCTCATCGCCCACGAGTGGGTGGGCCGCCCCTACCAGGTCGGCAAGATCACGCTGGCCGGCAACGTCTACCGCGCCGGCCCGGGAACCGAGCGCAACCTGCCGATGTTCACGCTCGGYGGCGTGGGCGATGTGCAGCTCTACGAACAGGACAACATCGCCGTCGACCGCCAGGGTCAGCCGCTGCCGCTGACAGGCCGCTACACGACCAGCGCCGAGATCGTGCCGGTGCGCCAGCCCTATCTGCCCGCCGGCCTGAGCTGGGTGCCGCCGCGCGAGCTGGAGAAGCTGCTGCCGCTGTACGTCGGCTCGCGCCCCTGGGCGCGCGACCCGCTGGACTTCAAGCAGCTCTCCGACGTCGCCGAAGACCGCGGCCAGCTCATCGACGACGAGACCCAGAACAACCCCGACGGCCTGCCCAAGCGCAAGCCCACGCAGCGCGCCTTTGTCGAGGCCGACTGGAATCTCGCCGACATGGCGCCGAAGGCGGGCTGGCCCTCGCTGTTCACACAGGTCTCGAAGTGAGCTCCGCACGGCCGCCCGAAGGAGCTCAGCTCCCGCTCGGCGGGACAGCGCGCAGCGCGAAGGGTGCCCGATGACCCTGCTACGCCGCGAGCTGCTTGCACTGCTTGCGGCGCCACCCGCATTCGCCACCGACTGCGCCGACGCGCCTGGCCAGCCCTATCTGCCGCCGTGCACGCCCTGGCCCAAGGGCGTGGAAGGCCAGCGCAGGGCCGACCTGGGTGACAACCGCTTCCTGAACCCCGTGCTCGCCGGCGACCGGCCCGATCCCTCGGTACTGAAGGACGGCGATGACTACTACCTGACCCATTCCAGCTTCGAGGCCGTGCCCGGCCTGCTGGTCTGGCATTCGCACGACCTCGTCAACTGGCAGCCGGTGGCCAACGCCCTGCACGAGGCGGTGGGCAGCGTCTGGGCGCCGGACCTGTGCAAGCACGGCGATCGCTATTACCTCTATCTGCCGGTCAAGGCGGCGCCGAACGACATCCTCGTCAGCTGGGCCGATCGCATCGAGGGGCCGTGGTCCAAGCCGGTGCCGCTCGGGCTGAGCAAGCACATCGATCCCACTCATGTTGCCGACGAGAAGGGGCAGCGCTGGCTGTTCCTGTCCGGCGGCGACCGCGTGCGCCTCAGCGACGACGGCCTGAAGCTGGCCGGCCCCATCGAGCATGTCTACGACCCCTGGCGCTATCCGGACGACTGGGACGTGGAGAGCTTTTCGCCCGAAGGGCCCAAGATGCTGCGCCACGGCGGCTGGTGGCATATGTTGCTGGCCGTCGGCGGCACGGCCGGGCCACCCACCGGCCACATGGTCATCGCCGCGCGCAGCCGCACGCTCGCCGGCCCCTGGGAACAGGCGCCGCACAACCCGCTGATGCGCACCCGCTCCACCCGCGAGCGCTGGTGGTCGCGCGGCCACGGCAGCCTGGTGCAGGGGCCCGCAGGCGACTGGTGGATGCTGTATCACGGCTACGAGAACGGCTTCCATACCCTGGGCCGGCAGATGCTGCTGGCGCCGGCGCGCTTCAGCGCCGATGGCTGGTTCCATGTCGACGCCGACGATGGCCTGCCGCTGGCCAAGCCCAAGGGCGGCAGCGCCGTGCCGCATGGCCTGCCGCTGTCAGATGACTTTGCCGGCAACTCGCTTAAGCCCCACTGGCAGTTCCTCAGCGGCAGCGGCCAGGCAGCACGCGCCCGCGTGGCCGACGGCAGGCTGTACCTGCGCGCCACGCCGGGCAAGGGCCCGGGCGACAGCGCGCCGCTCGGCTTCATCCAGGGCGACCCGGCCTTCGAAGTCGAATTCGATCTCGATTTCGACGAAGGCGTGCAGGCCGGCCTCGTCATGTTCTACAGCCCGCGCCTGTACGCCGGCATGGGCGCCAACGCCAAGAGCTTTCAGCTGCACCGCTACGGCCAGGACATCCGCGCCGTCCCGAAGCCCGTAGGCATGGCGCGCAGGATGCAGCTCAAGCTGCGCTGCGTGCGCCATGTGCTGACGCTGTTCAGCCGCGCCGACGCGACCCAGCCCTGGACCAAGTTCCCGGTGCAGATGGACGTGACCGGCTACCACCACAACACCGCGGGCGGCTTCGCCAGCCTGCGGCCAGCGATCTACGCGGCCGGCAGCGGCGAAGCCCGCTTCTCGAACCTGCGCTACCGCGCCCTCGACTAGGAGACAAGACATGAAGTTCCTCCCCCTCATCGCGGCCCTGCTCGCCATGCCTGCCGCGCAGGCCCTGGAGCTCAAGTCCGCCGACGTGCACAACAGCGACGACTACCCCACCGTTGCCGCCGTCAAGCACCTCGGCCAGTTGCTGGCCAAGAGCAGCGGCGGCACGCTGACGGTCAAGGTCTTCAACAAGGGCGCCCTGGGCAGCGAGAAGGAGACCATCGACCAGGTCAAGCTCGGCGCACTGGCGATGACGCGCGTCAACCTCGCGCCGCTGGCTGCCATGTGCCCCAAGACGCTGGTGCCGTCCCTGCCCTTCCTGTTCCGCGACACGGCCCATATGCGCAAGGCCTACGACGGCGCGCCCGGCGAGGAGATCCTCAAGGCCTGCGAGCACCAGGGCATGGTGGGCTTGGCGCTGTACGACTCCGGCTCGCGCTCCATCTACGCGCGCAAGCCCGTCAGGACGCTGGCAGACACCAAGGGCCTGAAGATCCGCGTGCAGCAGAGCGACCTGTCGGTCGCCGCGATGACGGCCCTCGGTGCGAACCCCTCGCCCATGCCGCCAGGCGAGGTCTACACCGGCCTGAAGACCGGCCTCATCGACGCGGCCGAGAACAACATCCCCAGCTACGAAGGCTTCCGCCACTTCGAGGCGGCCAAGTTCTACAGCCGCACCGAGCACGCGATGACGCCCGACGCCCTCTTCATCAGCAAGAAGGTCTGGGACAAGCTCAAGCCCGAGCAGCAGGCCCAGTTGCGCGACGCCGCCAAGGCGTCGGTCGCCGTGCAGCGCCAGTTGTGGGATGCACAGGAGGCCAAGGCGCTGGCCGCCGTCAAGGCCGCCGGCACCGAGATCGTCACCGTCGACCGCGAACCCTTCCGCCAGGCCATGCAGCCGGTGCTCGCCAAGTTCGTCAACACGCCGGATCTGCAAAAGCTGGTCAAGGCTGTTCAAGACATCAAATGACGGCGTACACCAAGCTTTGCGCGGCGCTGTCGCGCTGGTCGCTGCGCCTGGCCGTGCTGGGCCTCGTCGTGCTCATCGTCTGCGTGCAATGGCAGGTGATCGGCCGCTACCTGCTCAACGACTCGCCGACGTGGACCGAGCCCTTCGCGCTCATGCTGGTGCTCTACATCACGGCGCTGGCCGTGGCGGTGGGCGTGCGCGATGCGGGCCACCTCGGCATGGAGTCCATCGTCGTGCTGCTGCCCAAGGCCGCGCAGCGCGTCGCCGAGGGGCTCATCCATGTCTGCGTGCTCGCCTTCGCCATCCTGATGGCCGTGGCCGGTTGGGAGTGGCTGACGCTGAAATGGGCCGAACCCAAGCCCATGCTGGGCGTGTCCGAAGGGCTGGACTATCTGCCGCTGGTCATCTCCGGCGTGCTCATCGTGTTGTTCTGCATCGAGCACCTGATCGCGCTGTGGCGCGGCCATGCCGTCGAAGAAGCTGGGGTCTGACGTGGAGGGTTACGAACTTTGGGTCATGTGCGGCAGCTTCGTGCTGCTGCTTCTGCTGGGCGTGCCGGTGGCCTTTGCCATCGGGCTGTCGTCCATCGCCACTGCGTTTGCGGCCGATCTGCCGATGGCCATCGTCTTCCAGAAGATGGTGGGCGGCATGCAGATCTTCTCCTTCCTCGCGATCCCCTTCTTCATCTTTGCCGGCGAGCTGATGCTGCACGGGGGCATCGCCGAGCGCATCGTCAACTTCGCCAACCGGCTGGTGGGCCATGTGCGCGGCGGCTTGGGCATGAGCAATGTGCTGGGCTGCACGCTGTTCGGCGGTGTGGCCGGCTCGCCGCTGGCCGATGTGTCGGCGATGGGCTCCGTGATGATCCCGCTGATGAAGCGCGAGGGCTATGACGCCGACTACGCGGTCAACGTCACCACCCATGCGGCGCTGGTGGGTGCGTTGATGCCGACCTCGCACAACCTCATCATCTATGTGCTGGCCACGGCCGGCATCGCGGCGGTCAGCGTCTTCAACCTCATCCTCGCCTGCCTGATCCCGGCGCTGCTGCTGACGCTGTCCAACCTCGTCGCCGCCTACGCCGTCGCCCGCAAGCGCGGCTACCCGACGCATGGCGCCTTCCCGGGCTGGGCGGCGGTGTTCTCCGCCTTCATGGCGGCGCTGCCCGGGCTGCTGGTCATCGTCATCATCCTGGGTGGCATCCTCAGCGGCGTATTTACGGCCACCGAGTCGGCGGCCACGGCCGTCTGCTGGGCGCTGCTGGTCACCGGTGTCGTCTACCGGTCCTTGAGCTGGAAGGGCTTCCTGGCCGCCTGCGCCAAGGCCTGCAAGACGACCGGCGTCGTGCTGCTGCTGATCGGCATCTCGTCCGCCTTCGGCTACTTCATGGCTTTGTACGAGGTGCCGCAGAAGACTGGCGAATGGCTGGAGCAGATGAGCGGCAACAACGCCTGGCTGATCTTCCTGTGGGTGAACGTGCTGCTGTTCGTGCTCGGCACCTTCCTGGACATGGCGGCCACCATCCTGATCTGCACGCCCATCTTCCTGCCCATCTGCATGAAGGCCGGCATGGACCCGACGCAGTTCGGCGTCGTCATGCTGCTGAACTGCGCACTCGGCCTGAACACGCCGCCGGTGGGCAGCGTGCAGTTCGTCGGCTGCGCGATCGGCGGCGTCAGCGTCGGCCAGGTCATGCGGTCCATCGCGCCCTTCTACGGCGCGCTGCTGGTCACGCTGCTGGCGGCGACCTACATCCCGCTCCTGTCGATGGCGTTGCCGAAATGGGTGGGCGGCTGAAGCGGCTAAAGCGGCTAAAGCCCGGGATAGCGGCTCATGATCTGCGCCCGTTCCGCAGACTGGCGCGCGCGCTGCAGGCCCAGGTTGAGATGCTGCATCACCTCCGGCCTTTGCTCCAGTGTGCGCCGCGACACCAACAGATGCACGGGGCTGACCACCAGCTCCAGCGCGATAACGATGTCCTCGCCCGGCGCGTTGGCCGCGCGGTAGAGCACGGTGACCGGGTCGTCAATGACGTAGTCAACCCGCCGCCCGCGCAGCGCCGACAGCGACAGGTCGTTGGCATGCAGGGGCACGAGCAGGCGCTGCAGCTCGGGGTCGTCCAGCTCGCGCTGCACTGCCGCCGGGAAGACGACGCCGCGGATGGTGCCGATGCGCACGCCCCGGCCCTTGAGCTCCGCCAGCCGCGCCGGTGCCGGCGCCGCGCCGGCCAGGGCCATCAGCGCCACGCGTTCCTGGCGGTAGGGGTGCGTGTACTCGGCAAAGCTCAATCGGTCCGACGTGTAGGTGGCCGAAGTCATCAGGTCCAGCTCTCCCAAGGCCAGGTCGGCCAGCTGGCGCGCCCAGGGCATGCGCAGCCAGTCGAGACGCTCGCCGCACAGGCGCGCCATCAATGTCAGCAGCTCCACATCCAGCCCCACGGGGCCGGTGGGACCGACACGCTGGAAAGGTGGATAGTCACCCCAGCCGATGCGCAGCGGCGCTGCTGCCCAAGCCGAAGCCAGGCCGCCGGCCGATGGCAGCAGAATCAGGGCATCACGGCGGCTCAGGCGCATCTTGTTGTCGTTCTGGACGAATACCGTGCGTCGACTCTGGCACAGCCGCCGCGCGCCCGCATCCCCTGTGACCATGAGCGTTAACCGCCGCCAACTCCTCGCCGCCCTCGCACCGACCCCGCTGATCGCGCGAGCCGGTGGCCTGGACGCGACCCTGGACCGCCTGCGACAGCGCTGGCAGCCGCGCCTGGCCTGGCGGCCCGACCCCGGCTGGCACCGCGAGGCCCTGGCCACGGCGCGCCGCCTCATGCTGCTGCCCGGCGACGACGGCGGCGGCTTTGCGACCGAGGTGCTGGCCGAGCAGGACCGCGGCGGCCACGTCGCCCAGGCGCTGACCCTGCGCGGCGCCCTTGGCGAACGCCTGCCCGCCCTCTTCCTGCGCCCGCACGGCCGCGGCCCGCACCCCGCCGTGCTCGTGATGCACGACCACGGCGCGCGCTTTGACATCGGCAAGGAAAAGCTGATCCGGCCTCTGCATCCCAGCCCGTCGGCCGAGGCCTGGGTGCAGCGCTACTACGGCGGCCAGTTTGTTGGCGACACGCTGGTGGACGCCGGCTTCGCGGTGCTGGCCATCGACGCTCTGGGCTGGGGCGATCGCAGCCGCCCCGGCTTCGCCCGCGACGACCAGCAGGCCCTGGCCAACCACCTGCTGCAGCTCGGCCACAGCTGGGCGGGCGTCATCGCCAGCGATGACCTCAGGTCGCACCGCTGGCTGCGCGAGAGGCCCGAGGTCGATGCGAAGCGTGTCGCGGTGCTGGGTTTCTCGATGGGCGCCTTCCGCGCTTGGCAGCTCGCGGCCGTCAGCGATGAAGTGTCGGCCTGCGTCGCCGCGCATTGGATGTGCACACGCGAGGGCCTGCTGCGGCCGGGCGAGCACACGCTGGTCGGGCAGTCGGCCTTCAGCATGGCGCATCCCGGCTTGGCGGCTGAACTGGATCACCCGGACGTGGCGGCGCTGATTGCTCCGCGACCGTTGATGCTGTTCGGGTCACCGGAGGACAAGCTGTTTCCGTGGGATGCGGTGCAGCAGGCCTGGGGGCGTCTGGCCGCGGCGCGAGGGCGCGCCGAAGGCCTGCAAGCGCGAGTGACGGCGGGCGGGCACCGGTTCGATGTAGAGCAGCAGCGAATGGCGTCGGCGTGGCTGGCGGGTCTGAGCCGGTGACGGACAGCACGGCCCGGGCGCACACCGACAAGGCGAGTTTTCACCTCGACGGCCAGCAATCAGCGCTGGCTTTGTTGGCATAGTCCTTCCAGCGCAACCGCGAACGTCGGCGTCATGAAGCACTTGAACCATCGAGGGTCGGCCCTATTGCTTGTCTTGACCCTGCTGTTGGCAGCACTGCTCATCTTGTCAGCTCTGGGCATCAACGGAGACTGGAAGCCGAAGACCACGCCGTGGCGGCTGGCGAACGACCCCTTTGCCGGTTGGTCACTGCTCGTCGTCCTCGGCGCCGGCCTGGCGTTGATTCGCGTAGGCACTGAGGTGGTTCAGTGCGTGAGTGCGTTGGTCTTCGTCGGCGTGCTCTTGGGTCTCGGGTTTGCAAGCGCGCTCTTTTGGGACCCGTGGCTTCCGAACGCCCTTTTGTGGCCCGCCCTGCTCATTGCGCGATCGGCGAGACAGACACTCATGTCGTTTGCGCCGCCGGGACGGCCTGCCAGAGTGAAGCGAAGGGAAAGCCGTCCCGGGCGCCCAGCATGAGGTCCAGTCCTCGCCACAACAGGCATTGAATGCACGTATCCCACGACCCCCAAACCCCGCTTGCCGATCAACCTGGTGGCCTCTGGATTCAGCGTGCCATAGGGGCGATGACCCTGCTCCTGGGCATCATGCTCGGGGCGGTATTTGCCGCCGGAGCATTCAAGCTGGTGGCCCGCGGTGCCACGATGCAAGCGCCAGTGCTGATCGTTGGCGCGGTCATCGGGCTCCTGGCCGCTTTCCTTGTGTCGGCGGGCGGGCGGATGACGTTCAACCGGCCCAATCGACACGGTTCGCTGCTGACGCCGGCGTTGTGGTTCGCCATCGCGGCCCTGTTCTTCACCTGCGCTGTTTTCATCGCCAGCACGTTGTTGGCCACGAGGCAGTTCGCCAAGCTCGAAGTGGCCGGCTACGCCTTCGCCTTTGCCGCGCTTGCCGTCATGGCTGGCCGGCGCGCCATGAAGAAACGCGGCCGCGTCTCGTGAGGCAACGCCTCTCGCATCGATGAGGCCCTCATGGGTACTTGCCGCGGCATTTGCCTTGTTGCAGGCGCCTGCGCCGGCTGCCGCCAGCCAGTGCTACGGCAGCGTCAGCCAGGGCCACCTGGAAGCTGGCGTCGCCCTGCCCCGCAGCGGCCCCAATTTCTCGCCCTACAGCCAGGTCGGCGTTTCTCTCGGGCGCACCCATGTGCACGCCAAGGTCGCCGAGATCGTGGCCGAGGCCTATGCCGAACTCGCGAAGCAGACGCCCGAGGTTCACTACGTCTACGGCGAGACGGGCTGGCCGTCGGGTGGCCGCTTCAGGCCGCATCGCTCCCATCAGAACGGCTTGTCGGTGGACTTCTTCGTCCCGGTGCGCGACGCCCAAGGCCAGTCGGTGCCCTTGCCGACCGCGGTCAGCGACAAGTTCGGCTATGACATCGAATTCGACGGCCAGGCCCGCTGGCACGACTACCGGATCGACTTCAACGCCCTCGCCGAACACCTCTACCAACTGCATCGCGCCGCCGCGGCCCGCGGCCTGGGCATCAGCCAGGTCATCTTCGACCGACCCTATCTGCCCCGCCTGTTCGCGACGCCCCGCGGCGCCTGGCTGGAACGGCACGTCACTTTCATGAAGGGCAAGCCCTGGGTGAGGCATGACGAGCACTACCACGTCGACTTCGCGGTGCCCTGCAAACCGTGACGGCGCCAGCAGCGCGCTTCGGGGCGCCGCACCCGCCCATTCCGGCCCCCGACCTGCAGGGGTGGATCCATAGAAGCGCGATGGCGCTCCCCCAGCCGCGGCCCCACACTCCAGCTATCCGCGCCCCTTACCGTTGTCACCATGAACGAACTGCTCGCCGCCTACCGCTACACGACCAACAACTACGCCCAGATCGAGAAGAGCAAGCGCTGCGGCTGCTGCAATTGCGTACAGATCTTCAAGCCCGATGCCATCGTCGGCTGGACGGGACTGACGGTGCAGAACATGGACGACCCCAAGGCCATCGACGAGCAGACCGCCATGTGCCCGCACTGTGGCAGCGAGGCCGTGATCGGGGATGGCTGCGGTTTCCTGATCACGCCCGACTTCCTGTCGCGCATGAACGAGGCCTGGTTCCAGAGGACGATGATCCACAGGCCGGCGGCCAAGAAGTGACGCTAACGTCGCAGCCCTCGGCACGGGGTTGACGGCCCATCATGAGCTTTGGCTACAAGACGGCATGGTTCGCCATCCACAACCCAAACACCGAAGCGGTGGCCCGTGCCCTGGGGCTCAGGCAGCTCGAGCCCGCAACCGCCGAGGCCGGTATCGCGGCCGGCTACGGCGATCGCGGCAAGGTGTTCATCACGCCCCCCATCAACGGCTGGACGCTGGCCATGAGCAGCGGCTTCCTCAATCTGGCGGATGGCAACCCACCGGTCTTCGCCAGCAAGCTGCCCCAGTTGTCGGTCGAACTGGGCGTCGAGGTGCAGTTTTTCGCCAGTCACCGGGTCGTGGAGGCTCATGCGTGGGCGCGTGCGGCGCATGGTGAGCTGAACCGCGCCTACACCTACAACGGCTGTAGCGGCGAGGTCCAGATCGACTTGGGCGGCCAAACGCCAGAGGAGATGGCTCTCGGGCATCGCTTCTTCAACCCTGACGCCCCCGAGGCTGGCAATGACAGCTACTGGGAGCGCAACGACCTGCGCTACGCCCATGAAGAAGACGTGATGGAGGTGGTCGGTGCCWGGAGCGTCAACCCGCAAAGCCTGGAGACCCTGCGCGAGGGGTTTCTCGCAGATGGCGGCGCTTCAACCGTCGCGTCGCCGGCCCACAAGCGCTGGTGGAAGATCTGGTGATGGACACCGGGGACACCGACCTGGTGGCCGTCTTCACCACCGTCGCCAGCCAAGAGCAGGCCGATGCCCTGGCCCGCGCCGCCGTCGAGCAGCACCTCGCCGCCTGCGTGCAGACCGAGGCCATCCGCAGCATCTACCGCTGGCAGGGCGCCATCGAGTGCGAGGCCGAGGTGCGGCTGATGTTCAAGACGAAACGAGTCCTGTATTCGGCGCTCGAGGCGCTGCTTCTGGAATTGCATCCCTACCAAGTGCCTGCAGTCTTCGCCGTGCCCATAGCAGGCGCTTCGAGCGAATACGCAAGCTGGATCGCAACTTCGCTGACTCATACGCATGCGTCGTAGGCGGCCGCAGTGCCAAGTCAAATTGCCCTGGACAAAAACGTCGGTATGGCGCCATAGGGCTACCAGCGATAACCAGGATCTTCGTCGCCGTCAAACATGTACCAGCAGCTTGCCGCACCGCTGCCGGTTTCTCGGGTGTCTTTCTTGAAATCGTATTCGCCCATGCAGGCCAAACCAAGTTGCAAGGCACCGCGGAGGTCAGGCCAAGCGGCTTGCAGAGCGGCCTCGGCCAGCACCGACGGCGGACTGTTTAGCCGCAGGATTTTTTTGAACGTGAACGACGGGACGCGTCGCCGATCGAGGTCAAATTTCTTGTATTGAATGTCGACGAATTGGTGCGTGATAGGCCCGAGGCTGATGCAGTTGTCCTGCAGCAAGGCCTGCAACTGCGGCGCAAGAGCGTAGACCGCGGTAGTGAAGGACTTCCCTTTGTCAGCAGCGTCATCGACCACCTGCTCGTCTGGCAGCCGAACCAGTCCACGCGCCGCTACAAGACGCTCGACCGTTGGCAACGTCTTGGCAACTACGGCGTCGGAACTCGATCGCTGTGGTTTATTCAGATAGATGCCAAAGCGATAGCGATCGCCGGGAAATACCTTGTCAACGGGCAGCCTTCCTTTACCCGGCAGTACCAGGCAAATCCGTTCCGGACTCAAGGACAGCTTGCCCTCCAGTTCAGATCTCGTTGGGTCCGGCAGATCTGCGTAAGTCTGAGATTTGCGCCTTGCTTCCGGAGTCAGTGAATCGAAGCGCAAGCCCGGCAGTTCGCCCTCATCCTCACTTTTCCATCGACCGTCGCGCCTTTCAAGTCTCATGACGACGCGTTGGCCCTCGAGTTGTCGCGCAATTTGAGGAAAGGCTTGCTGAACGCCTGGATCTCGTGCCCAGCTTGGCAAGGCGTCCGGCCCTGAAAGACCGACACGAACCGACCTTCGGAAGGAACTCTCACCGTCGAGAGAATCCTCTCCGCCAACGAACCCCAGATATGAAGCTTTTCCATACACGAAACAACTGCGGCGATCGTCCAGTTGTGACCAGCCTTTGGCGGTAAGTCGATAGCGCCACGCAGGTTGCGGCAACGAGCCTGCAGCAGCTATGGAAACCTCTTCCTTCTGCAGGAGGCCGACTGCCGCCAGCGTGTCGAGCTCCATGAGCTGCTTGACGCCATCCGGTCCGCGCGCCGCGTCCTTGACATAGTCCGCGTACCAGCCGAATTTGCGGAGCTTGCTCCGCGCCGTGGGTAGTGGATAGTCCGCGGGCAATGCCAAGCAATAGTCGACTCTGGTTGTTTGGTCATGCTTGACCGCTTCGACAAAATCCGCCTCCGCGGGAAGCTGAACTGAAGACTCCGCGGCCCAGCAGTCTGACCAACATCCAATCAACACCAAGCTCAAAACCGCCGACAAGCGCCGTCGCATAGCCGACCTCCTAGTCGGTAGTCTACTGACGCCGGCAACACATGCTCTCGCGACAAAACGAGGAGACGCAGCTCAGGTAGTCGGACTGCGTCTGAAACTACCTCTTGCGCCTACGGCCCCAGCGTCTTTGCGTTCGCCAGTTCCGGCCTGAGCCTGATCAGCCCCTCCATCACCTGCCCCGAGAAAAGGTCCGCTCCTTTCGGCCCGAGATGGGTGCGGTCAAAGCGCGGCGGCGCTTCGGCCAGCGTATCGGCGCCGGCCTGGCCCATGGCGGCCACAGCGGCATGGCTGACCGCGTTCAGGTCCAGCACCTGCACACCCTGCTCCGCGCCCACCTTGAGGATGGACTCGGCCCAGGGGCGCAGGTCGTTGGGGAGTTCGCCGTCCCTGAAGGTGCGGCGCGTGAGCGGCGTGATGAGCAGCACCTCGCCGCCGGCGGCCTTCACGTCCTTCACGTAGCCAGCCATGTTGGGGCTGAACTCGGTGGCGAAGTCGGTCGAGCGGCCGGGTTTGCCGGGCTGGTCGTTGTGGCCGAACTGGATCAGCACCAGGGTCTTCTGCTTCTGGCCGGTCTCGCCGCGCTCGTTCAACAGCGCCAGCACCGTGTCCCACAGGCCCTCGGCGCGAAAGCTCTTGCTGGAACGGCCGCCGCGCGCGAGGTTGATGCAGGCGACCTGCTGGAAACGCGCGCACAGCGCATTGCCATAGCCGCTGCGCGGCGCCATCGTCGAGTCGCCGACGAGGATGAGGCGTGGGCCGGTGGCGACATTGGCCGTGGTCTCGCCACGCGGCGCGGAAGCGGCAGGCGTCTGGGCGACGGCACTGCCAGTCAGCAGCATGGCGAAGAAGAAGAAGGAAGACAGCTTCATGGTTTCGCGGCGGCAGGCCAGCCGGCCTTGGGACTCATGTCGTCGAGGTTCCAGTCCTCGGGCTTGAAAGTGCGCTTCGTCGTCGCGTGGCGCGGGTAGCCGAGGGCATTCTCGACTTCGGAATCGATCAGCTTGCCCTTGCCATTCGCCATGTCGGCCAGCAGCCTCGCATCGAGCGGATCGCGCGCCCAGGGCCGCGCACCGACCAGTGGCGGTAGTTCGCGCGCCAGATCGGCAGCCGATCGGATGGCCAAGCCGGCAGGCAATTCAGGCTTGGCCATGACGATGAGCTTGCCCGTCGTCTGCGCGTTGTTGCCCAGCAGCGGCACCGGTCGGCCTTGCGCGTCGTGGGCGAGGTTGTCGGCCATATGCAGTTCCAGGTCACCCTGGCCCAGCATCGTGAAGAAGGCCGTGCCGGCCACCGTGCTCGGGCCGTGGCGCATCGCATTGCCCACCAGCGTCAGCCGGCCGACCTGCCAGGGCTGGCCGGTCCATTCGTTGGCGAGGAGGTTGTAGTGCACGGCGCGATCGCCCGGGTTGAAGATGTAGTTGTTGACCATGGCCCCCTGCGCACCGCCCTTGAACAAGGCGTTGCGCTGGCGGTTGGAGGCATAGACGTTGGCGTAGATCAGCACGCCGCTGGTGTTGTCGTGGATCAGCGAGCCCTTGCTGTGTTCGCCCTTCTCGTGAACCGAGTTGCCCAGCCCCTCGTAGATGAGGTTGTGGCTGTAGGTAATGCGGTGCGACGTGCCCTTGCGCCAGTCCTCCACCGTCTTGCCCTCGAAGCGCGGGCCGCTGGCGGAGAGGTTCTCGTCCGTCGCCCAGGAGAAGCTGCAGTGGTCGACGATGACGTCATGCGCCCCGCCCAGCGTGGAGATGCCGTCCTGGTCGCCGCCGCCCTTCTTGGGCCGGCCGAATTCACCGGGGCGAAAGCTCAGGTGCTGGACGACGACGTCATGGGTCGAGATCATCGTCTCGGCCTTGATGATGCTGATGCCGGGGTCGGGCGCCGTCTGGCCGGCCAGCGTCAGGAAGGGCTGGGTGATCTTCAGCGGCTGGCCACCCATGTCGATGACGCCGCCGACCTCGAAGACGACGATGCGCGGACCGCTGGCCTCGATGGCTTCCTTCAGGCTGCCGGGGCCGGAGGGCGCCAGCGTCGTGACCTTGACGATGCGCCCGCCGCGGCCGCCCGCGGTCTGTGTCCAGCCCTGGGTGACGATGGCGGCATGGGGCGGCGCGGAGTTCTGTGCGGCGGCCGGCAGCGCGGCAACGGCCAGCAGGCAAGCGAAGAGTCTGTTCATGCTCAGAAGCTGTAGTCCGCCGTGACCTTCCAGGCGCGGCCCAGCACATCCGCCAGGCTGGTGATGTAGCCCGTGTAGATGGTGTTGGACGTGACCGGCGGGTTGGCGTTGGTGAAGTTGTTGACCGCCAGGCCGAGCTTGAGCCCCTTGAAGCCCGAGTAGGCGACGCTGGCCCCGTACTGGCTGTAGGGGCTGACGCGCGTGATGGTGGAGCCGGCGCGCGGCGTGAGGTCGGTCAGCGCGGTGTTGTAGCGCACCGAGAGCAGGCCCGACCACGGGCCGTTGCGCAGGCCCACTGAGGCCGTGTGCTTCCAGCGCGGGTTGATCTGCGGCATGCCGGCCAGGCCGGAGTTGACGCCGGCACCGCCATAGCGGGCGTCGTTGGTGATGATGCCGACGTTGCTCAGCATCTCGCCGCCCTTCTCGGCGCTGAAGCGATAGCTCTCGTAGTAGGTGCCGTCCAGCATGAAGCTGAGTTCGCCGATGGGCGCCGTCACGCGGTAGGCCATGGACAGGTCCAGGCCACGGATGCTGGTGTCGCCGCGGTTGGCCTGGCTGGCGACGATGTAGTCGATGGTGCCGTCGGCCTTGCGGATGATGTTGGTCGCGTACTTGGCCGGCTGCTGCTGCACCTCGGCGATGGCCACGGCGCCCAGCATGTCGGTCAGCTTGATGCCCCAGTAGTCGGCTGTCAGCAGCAGGCCCTTGGTGGGCTCCAGCGCCAGGCCCAGCGTCCAGCCCTTGGACTTCTCGGGCTTGAGGAAGCTGTTGTCGGGCGACTTGGTCCAGTAGTTCATCGTCTGGTTGCAGACCTGGTCGCGCGTGAAGCCGTTGACCGGGTTGCCGGTGTTGGCGACGGTGGGCGTCGCGCTCGGGCACAGCACCGGGTCGTCCATCACCTGGGTGCGAACCTCGGGCGTCGGGTTCTGGATGTCCATGATGGACGGTGCCCGGAAGCCCGTGTTGGCCGAGGCACGCAGCACCAGTTGGTCCAGGGCCTGGTAGCGGGCCGACAGCTTGGGGTTGACCGTCGTCGTCTTGAGGTCGCTGTAGGTGTCGGAGCGCACCGCGGCGTTGAAGCTCAGCCGCTTGGTGACGGGCGCGTCCACCTCGATGACCGCCGACTTGATGTTGCGGCCAAGGTCGCGCGCCACGCCGGTGGGCGTCTCACCGACGAGGTCGTGCTTGGTGACGTTGCCGAAGGCGTCGATGGCATAGCTGCCGTTGGCGTTCTTGGCGACATAGTCCAGCGGAGCGGCTTCGACCTTGGCCGAGTCGCGGCGCACTTCGCCGGTCACCGCCACCACCAACGGGCCGCCGGAGAGCTCCATCAGCGAGCGTGTCAGCGTCGCGTCCACGCTGCGGTTGTAGGCGCGGTTGACGCGGTAGCTGTAGTCGCTGGCCTCGATGCTGCGGAGGTACTCCAGGCCTTCGGCGTCCTGGAGGCCGAAAGGATTCAGGATGCCCTTGGTGAAGCCTTCCTGGGCCTTGGAGTAGAGGATGTAGCCGGCGCCGGCGCGGGTGTCGCGGAGCGACCGGCCGTAGTTCAGGCCGACGCGGTAATCGAAGCCGGCCACCGTGCCCTCTGCGCTCAGCACCAGGCGGTCATTGGTCTGCTCGTCGTTGCGGTAGGCCGAGCCGAGTTCGGCCGGGCCCCAGACGAAGAAGATCGTCCGGTTGTTCATGTTCAGGTCGGTGACCGCGCCGGGCGTCTTGGCCGCGTCGAGGAACATCGCCGGCGAGTTGGCACCGGTGTTGCTGCCCACCACCTTGACGGCCGGCGTGATGCCTTTGCCGGGGTAGAACTTGCTGGTGGCCGGCATGCTGTAGGTGGTGGCCGGCGCCGTGCCGGCGGGCACCTGCATGCCGCGGTACTTCTGCACGTTGAACTTGCTGTGCAGGCCTTCCAGCGTCAGCGCGTGGTCGTTGTTGATCTTCCAGCTCAGCTTGCCGTAGACGTTGGTGATCTCGCTGCCGTCGGTGATGGCGTCGTAGTAGTTGGGGTTGCGGTAGCAGCCGGCGTTCGAATAGGTGGCCGGCGTGGCGACGCTGCCGGCGCCCAGGGTGGGCAGCGAGTAAGGCGCCGCGCAACCGGTCGCATAGGCCGGGTTGTAGTTGGAGTTGGCGCCCGTCGCGAAGCCGAAGTTGGCAATCGGGCTGGGGTTCTTGTTGTCCGGCACCAGGCCCAGGCCCATGGCCGACAGCACCGAGTAGTCGTACAGCTCCGGGCGGTCGATCTTGAACAGGGCCGACTTGCGCTGGTGGTCCAGCGAAATATAGGCATTCCAGCCATCGGCATTGAGATCGCCGGTGCCGACGATGGCGCCGATGGCCTTGGTCTCGCCACCGCCGGAATGCTCGGGCTGGTTCCACTCGGCCTTGACGCGCGCGCCCTTGAAATTGTTGAAGGTCCAGAAGTTCTGCACGCCGCCGATGGCGTCAGAGCCGTAGATGGACGAGGCGCCGTCACGCAGCGTCTCGGCGCGGTCCAGCGCCATGCGGGGAATGACGTTGACGGAGACGTACTGGTCCTGCAGCGGCTCGTTGGCCATGCGGCGGCCGTTCAGCAGCGTCAGCGTGCGCATCGGGCCCAGGCCGCGCAGATTGAGCATCGGCCCGGCCGCGCCGCTGTTGGTGCCCAGGGACAGGGACTGCGGCATTTCCAGCACCAGGTCCTTCAGCTCGGTGTGGCCGCGCGCCTCGAGCTCCTCGGACTTGATGACCGACACCGGCAGCGCCGTCTCGCCGGCCAGGCGCTTGATGGAGGAGCCGGTGATCTGGATGCGCTCCAGCGTCGCGGGGGCGTCAGTGCTCTGCGCCTGGGCAGCAGCGCACAGGCTCAGCACGGCGCTGGCGCACAGGGTCAGGCGGGCGGGGAATGGCAGGGTCTTGATGCTCATGGGGTCTCCTGGTGTCTTGTGTGTTTGGCCCGGCCCGGTCAGGGCGCGGGCACCCAGCCGCCGGGCGCACCGGTGGCGATGGTCGAGTTCTGGAAGATGTCGGCGCGGTTGGTCAGGCCGGTGGACGAGCCGAGGGGCTTGGCCAGCACGAGGTTGGTGGCCACGTTGTTGACCTTGACCGAGGCCACGCCCAGACGCGCACTGACGTCCAGCGGGGCGCCGTTCAGGTCCATGCTGCCGAACTCGCGCCAGCCCACCGTGTCGGTGGTGCCGCCGTCGGCCGTGCCGGCCCAGGACGGCGGGTTGCTGCCGCAGCCGCCGGTGCCGACACCGGTCTTGCTGGTGCCGGTGCCCACGCACCAGCCGGCGGGCAGGATGTGCGAGCCCATCCTGGTGTTCACGAAGGCGATGTGGTCGATATAGGTCGTCGCCGTCGTGCCGCCGCTGCGCGCCAGATAGGCCTGGCTGACGGCGGGTTCGGCCGTGAGGCGGCTGTTCAGGAAGACAAAGCCCTTGTCGCCCGCCGTGGCGCGCGACTGCAGGATGAAGCCGGCCGAACTGCTGCTCGTGTCGGCCACCGAGCGGATCTCGCAATCCTCGAACAGGCTGGCCATCACGCTGCCCCAGATGAAGTCGACGTTGCCGGCCACCAGGGACTGGTAGAACCAGTTGTAGCCCTTGAGCTGCAGCGTGTCCTGCTGGCTATAGAAATTCATCTGCTTGGCCACGAGGCGCGCGGCCGCGGCCGTCGTGCTGGTGTTGAAGTAGATGGCCTCGGCCTGGTTGTCCCAGCTGCTGCTGCGCACATGGGGGTTCTGCAGCGTGAAGTTCTGCAGCGTCAGCAGGTCGGCCGTCTCGACGAGCAGGGATGCGCGGCCGCCGCCCAGCACGCGATGGCCCAAGGTCTTGCCCGAGGTGCTCAGCGCCGCGCCTGCGGATGCGCTGCTGGCACCGCTGCCCGAGTTCAGCGACTCGAAGTTGACGTCGCCCACCACCACCCCATCGCGGCTCTCGCCGACGATGCTCAGGTTGGACACCTTGCGCAGGATGTTGAGCTCGGGATAGCTGCCATTGCCCAGGTGGATGGTCTTGGCCGTCGCGACGGTGTTGCAGCCGTTGGCGGGCGGGCTGTTCGTCGAGCAGTTCTTCATGACCCAGTTCAGCGCGCCCTGCAGGGTGCGGAAGTCGGCCGTCGTGCCGCTGTCGTCGACGTTGAGGTTGGTGAAGCTGGCCGGTGCGGCGCGGGTCGTGAACTTCCAGTTGTCGGCCTTGGCGATGCCGGCGAAGGCAGCGCCCTTGATGCTGCCGCTCAACACCGAGGCGTCCATCGTCACGTAATAGGCCGTGCCGAAGTCCAGCTTGTTGCTGTGCAGCTTGATCGTGGCCTTGGCCCCGCTGACGCTGACCGGGCGGTACCAGACATAGCGCGCGAACGTGGCGCCATCGGGCATGGCACCCAGGCCGAGGGCGTCGATCTCGAGGTTGGTGCGGGCGAGCACGACCTGGGTGTCGCTGGCGGACGGCGCGCTGCTGACATCAATGCTGTCCACCAGCACGTCGTCGCTCGCGCGATAGACATTGACCTTGCCCGCCGTGCCGATGGCGGGCGGCGCGTCGAAGGACAGCGACAGGCGCGTGTCGGTGTGGACATTGGTCTCGTTCGCGGCCGGCGAGCGGGTGCCGCCGACGTCACTGACGTTGCCGCTGCCGCTGATCTGCGTCGTCACCTTGCCGGCACCGGCCAGAGCCAGCGCATTGGCCTTGACCAGGGCCGTCGGCCGCGGCTTGAAGACATAGCCCGGCGTGAAGGCCGTGCCCGGCTGCACCGTGCAGGCGCCCAGGGGCGCACCGTTGAGGAGGGAGCCACTGTCCTGGAAAGCGCCGCTGTGGTCGGAGCTCGGGTAGCTGACGACGCTGTCGCAGCCCGTTGCGCCGTCGATGGCGAAGACATTGGCGTGCGACAGCACATTGCCCTGCTTGCCGATGCCGATGCTGTACGAGTGCGGATAGGGGTTGGCCGTCTTGCTGCCGACGAAGTAGTTGTTGAAGACGTGGACCTGGCCGAAGCGCACGCGCGGCACGCGCTGGGTCACGCCGTTGAAGACGTTGTTGGCGATGGTGATGCGCAGCTTGCCGAGGTCGCTGGTGAGACTGTCGGAGCCGCCGATCAGCATGCTCTTGTCATGCGCCGTGACGACGTTGTAGGAGACGGTGATCAGGTCCGCCCCCTTGGTGATGTCGATGGCACCGTCGTGGCACTGCTTGGTCTTGCCGTTCTCGACCGGCAGCGTGTCGTCGGTGACGGGCGTGTCGGTGATGGTGTTGCGGTCGATCCAGACCTGGGTGGCGGTGACGATGCCGATGGCGTCGTACTGCGAATTCCAGTTGCCCAGGGCGCCATCGGTCGGGTCCCAGATCGGGCCGACGTCGCAGGGCGCGACGAGGTGCAGATTGCGCACGATGACCTGGCTGACACTGGTGATGTCTATCCAGGCGTTGACGAAGCCGGCGCCGGGGCCTTCACCGATCAGCGTGGTGTTGCTCGTCAGCTTGACGCGTGCCCTCACCTTCTGGTCGGCCGTGTTCGCGAAGGGCGTGCCCTCGGTCATGTCGATGGTGCCGGCCACCTTGATGATCTTGGCCGCATTGGCGCCGTTGGCCAGCGCGTTCAGCAGCTCGGCGCGGTTGTGCACCGTGTAGATGTGCTCGGGCGTGGCGGCGCTGCCGCCGACGGTGCCGGCGCCCCAGCCGTCGCTGGGCGCCGTCTGCTGGGCGATGTCGACGGCCTGGGCCTGCAGGCCGAAGGCCAGCAGCGCGAGGCCACCAAGGCGTTGCAAGCGTTTCATGCGGCCCTCCTCGTGCGGCGCAGGGCAACCAGCCCCAGGCCCGCCCCCAGCAGCGCGAGGCTGGAGGGCTCGGGCACGGCCGCGGCGCTGACGGCGAGCTGCGTCGTGAAGCTGCCGAACTCGCCCGTGAAGTTGACGTTGCTCAGCGTCAGGCTGACGGTGTGCGGGTCCAGCAGTTGCAGGCTGACGTTGCCGCCGGCAACCCCGGTCATGTCCAGCGCCGTGAAGCCGGTGATGGGAGCGCTCAAGCCCGCGAAGCTGAAGGTCAGCGTGTAGCTGCCAGCCAGGCTGCTGAAGCCGGTGTTGTTCCAGACCTGCACATGGCCGTCGCTGAAGAAATCGATGCCTACCGCGGAGTCGCCCGTCAGGAACTCCAGGTCGGCCGCGGCCAGCGCGGTGGTGTTGCTGCC
The DNA here is from genome assembly GCF_056403315.1 of Roseateles sp. P2_H4. Lineage (NCBI taxonomy): Bacteria > Pseudomonadati > Pseudomonadota > Betaproteobacteria > Burkholderiales > Sphaerotilaceae > Roseateles > Roseateles sp. P2_H4. Next base: position 116,948 of record NZ_JBFUFR010000020.1, read on the forward strand.
CGCCACGTTCTCGAAGTCATGGTCCAGGCCCAGCAGCGACGTGCTGGCGCCGCTGGCCTGACCCGTGATGAGGGTGCCGGCCGGCAGGCCGTTGGCCGCCTGGGCAGTGATCGTGGCCAGCCATGCGGCGGCTGCGACCGCGAGGGTCCTGAAGGTCTTCATGAATGTCTCCGGGGTGAGGCCGGTCTCGCCACAGGGCGGCCGGCTCTTCTTCGGGATCAGGAGACCTGCAGGGTCCCGCAAGCGAAAAAGGGCACAGACGACAGGTCCGTGCCCTTGCTGGGTCTAGGCCATGGGCGGCTTAGAACTTGTAGCGACCACCGACGATGAATTCACGGCCGGTGTAGTTGTTGGTGACGACGTTGTTCATCGCGCGGGAGATGAACTGGTCGTTGGCCTGGTTGGTCAGGTTGCTGGCCTCGAAGGTCAACTGCAGTTGCTTGTTGAGCTGGTAGCCCATCGACAGGTCGACGTTGAAGGTCTTGTTCTTGCCCGCCACGTCCTGGTTGTTGCCGGCCGGGATGGTGGTCAGGAAGGCCGAGCGCGCCGAGCTCGACACGCGACCGCTGAAGGTGCCGTCGTCGTAGTAGACCGACAGGTTCCAGGAGCGCGGCGACAGGTTGACGAGGTCTTCACGCACGGTGGCAGCGCCGACCGCGGCCGAGATCACATAGTCCATCTTGGACTTGACCTGCGTGTAGTTGGCCAGCAGGCCGAAGTTCTTGCCCCAGCCCGGCAGGAAGCTGAAGGGCTGCTGCACATTGATCTCGAAGCCGCTGAGCTTGCCGCCGGGGGTGTTGACGGGCGCACTGACGAGGAAGATTTCATCGCCAGTGAAGTTGCTCGGCAGCAGCGACATCGGCAGGCCGGTCTGGTTGTAGGGCACGTTGCGGCCCTGCGTCAGCACATAGCTCTTGATGGTCTTCTGGAACAGGCCCAGGCCGATGAAGCCGTTCTTGGAGTGGTACCACTCGACGCTGGCATCCAGCGTGGTGGCGCGGAACGGGTCCAGGGACGGGTTGCCACCGGTGTAGCTCAGCGTGCCGGTGGTGGACAGCGTGCCGCCCGGGTTCAGGTTCTGCAGCGGCGGGCGCGACATGACCTTGGCCGCCGCGGCACGCACGATCAGGTCCTTGGCCAGGTTGACCGAGAGGTTGGCCGAGGGCAGCCAGTCGTTGTAGTTGCGGGTTGCCGTCACGGCGCTGCCGCCGCCGGTGGCCAGGTAGCCGCTGGCCTCGATGGAGGTCTTGACGTAGCGGGTGCCGAGGTTGCCGCGCACGGGCATGCCGCCCAGGCGGGTCTCGAAGTCGGCCATCAGCCAGGTGCCGGTGTCGGTCTCGAGGATGGCACGGTTGCCGCCGCGGGCGCTGCCGTTGGTGATGGAGGTCAGCGTGAAGTCGCCGGGGCCGCCAGCCGGGCCGGTCTTCAGGCAGTTGCAGTAGATGTCATAGGCCGCGGCGATGGCGTCCAGGTTGGGGATGACCCAGGACGTGATGGAGCCGCCCGGCAGGTTCTGGCCCTTGCCGAAACCGGTCAGCGTCGTCACAAGGCTGGCCGGGTCCACGCCGGTGGGCAGCGTGTTCATCGTCTCCACCGTGCGACGGATGTCGTAGCTGGTGAACTTGAACTGCTTGTAACTGACGCCACCCTTGAGCGTCAGCGCGTCGGGAATGATTTCCCAGGCCAGGTCGGCGGTCAGCACGTCCTGGCGGTTGGTCACGCCGTTGGGGCGGATGCGGATTTCGCTGGGCGTGAAGTTGGCGATGGAGGTCGCGCCGACCGGCACGCCGTAGATCTTCAGCGCGCCGTTGGCATCGGCGGGGTTCAGGTTGCCATAGCCGAGCAGCGGCGCGCGGTCGTCGCCGCGGGCGTCGAACACATAGCCGTTGACGTTGGGAGCGTCCAGCGTCGTCGTCGTCTGGATGGGGTTCTTGAACTTGGACGTGGCGCGGCCACCGCGCAGCGTCAGCTTGATGGACTCGCCGATGTCCTGCTCCACCGTCACCGTGGGCTGGTTGAACTCCGTGCTGAGCTTGTCGAAACGCGACTCGGCACGCACGTCGACGCCGTTGAACTTGCCATAGAGCATCTGGCCGCTGGGCGCGAACTGCGCCTCGACGACGCTGGTCTGCTGCTTACCGCCGGCCGACAGCGCGCGGCTGAAGGAGATGGCTTCCAGGAAGTCTTCCTGGCGGGTGGCGTCGAGCTTGGAATACAGCATGTCCAAGGTCACCAGCATGGTGTCCGACGGACGGACCTGGATGGAGCCGGTCAGGCCGACGCGCTCCTGGTCATGCGTGAGGCGGCCGTAGCGCGGCAGGCGCGGGTGGAAGTTGGTGGCCTTGCTGGCCTCGTTGTAGGCCGCCAGGTTTTCCGGCGTGTTGGGCAGGCGCGGCACACCCTGGGCGGCCGGGCCGCAGGTGGTGGCGGTGGAGCCGGTGGGCAGGTTGGCGGTCACGCCCTGCGGGGGGCACCAGCCGCTGAAGGTGTTGCCGCTGGACGGGCCGTTGTCCCAGCGCACGGTGCTGAAGCCTTCCTCGTAGACCTTGCGCTTGGAATAGGCACCCGACAGCAGCATGCCGATCTTGCCGTCGGCAAAGGTGTTGGAGATCAGGAAGGCGGCCTTGGGCGTGGTCTTGCCTTGGAGGTCGTTGTAGGTGCCCTTGACGGACACGGCGGCCGCGAACTTCTTCAGGTCGAAGGGGCGGGCCGTCTGCAGGTCGATGGTGGCACCCAGCGACCCTTCGTCGACGTCGGCAGAGCTGCTCTTGCGCACGGTCAGCGAGTTGAAGAGGTCGGCGGCGAAGACGTTGAAGTCGAAGGCGCGGGTGCGGTTGGCGCCGCCGGAGCTGTCGGTGCCGCCGGTGGTGGCCAGGGCCTCGATGCCGTTGATGCGGGTGCGGGCGAAGTCGCCGCCCAGGCCGCGCACGGTGATGTTGCGGCCTTCGCCGGCGTCACGGTCGATGACGACGCCCGGGATGCGCTGCAGGGACTCGGCGAGGTTGGTGTCCGGGAACTTGCCCATGTCCTCGGCCTTGATGACATCGACGATGCCCTTGTCCTGGCGCTTGGCGTTCAGCGCGCTCTCCAGCGAGGCGCGGATGCCGGTGACGGTCACCGTCTCAAGCGAATTGGCAGGCGCGGTCTGGGCCCAGGCGGGTGCGGCGGACAGCGCGACGAGGGTGGCGGCCAGAGCCACCGGGCTCAGTGCCTGGCGGTGGGACGGACGGAATGCGGGCATGTGATGTCTCCTGGTGCAAGGTCATCTGAGCGCTGTCGGCGCCGATGGCTCTCGGGTTATGCAAGGCTTTGGGGACCCGGGCGCACGCAGGGCACCCGTCGATTTCTATGGCCGGCGACGCTGCAGTGCGAGCGCCGGTTCGATCACCGCGACGACGCAAGGCCGTCGCGGCAAGAGGAAAACTGAGCCAGTCGCGCAGCGCCGTCATCGAGGAAACAGAGGCTCTTGACGGGCTGTGTAAAGGTCTGTTGTGGACGATGATAGGCGGAACATGCAAAAATCGGAACATCGGTTCACTAATTAGAAACCATGATTCCGCAACACTTGCGCCCTGCCTAAAGTCGTGGCATCGGCAAAAGTGGAACTGCGTTTCAACAAACTGAACCACCCGGCCAAGACCCCGCTCACATCGGAAGCAACGAACCATGGTGCTCAACAACTTCAACCTGGCCGGCAAGACGGCCATCGTCACCGGCTGCAACACGGGCCTGGGTCAGGGCATGGCGCTGGCGCTGGCCGAGGCGGGGGCCGACATCGTCGGCGTCAACGTCTCCGACCCGGACGAGACCAAGGCCGGCGTGGAAAAGCTGGGCCGGCGTTTCCTGGACCTGCGCGCCAACCTGTCCGACGTGTCGGCCATCCCCGACCTCGTCGCCCAGGCCAAGGCCTTCACCGGCGCGGTGCACATCCTGGTCAACAACGCCGGCATCATTCGCCGCGAAGACGCCATCAAGTTCTCCGAGGCGGACTGGGACGACGTCATGGACCTGAACCTGAAGTCGGTGTTCTTCCTGTCCCAGGCCGTGGCCAAGCAATACATGGCCCAGGGCAGCGGCGGCAAGATCATCAACATCGCGTCGATGCTGAGCTTCCAGGGCGGCGTGCGCGTGCCGTCGTACACGGCGAGCAAGAGCGGCGTCATGGGCATCACGCGGCTGATGGCCAACGAGTGGGCCTCGCACGGCATCAACGTGAACGCCATCGCCCCGGGCTATATGGCCACCAACAACACCGCCGCACTGCGTGCCGACGAGCAGCGCAACAGTGCCATCCTGGACCGCATCCCGGCCGGCCGCTGGGGCAAGCCCGATGACCTGGCCGGTCCGGTCGTGTTCCTGGCTTCTCCAGCTTCCGACTATGTGAACGGTTACACCATCGCTGTCGACGGCGGCTGGCTCGCTCGCTGATCCCGCGAGGGCCCCGCCGGCGGTCGCCGCGGGGTTCCAGAATGCGCTGCAGAGGACGCCATGAAAGCCACCGAACGCAAGTTTGAATTCCTCACCCGCGAGGACCCCGACACCGGCGCGCGCGTCACGCGGCTGACGCCGCCGGACGTCACCTGCCACCGCAACTACTTCTATCAGAAGTGCTTCACGAACGACGGCCGCAAGCTGATCTTCGGCGGAGAGTTCGGCCCCAACCCCAGCCCGAACTGGAACTACCACCTGCTCGACCTGGACACGCAGACTGCCATCCAGCTCACCGACGGCGTGGGCGAGAACACCTTCGGCGGCTTTCTGAGCTCCGACGACAGGCACCTCTACTTCGTGCGTGACAAGCGCCAGTTCATCCGCCTGGACCTCGCCACCCTGCGGGAGGAAGTCCTCTACATCGTGCCCGACGCCTGGGTGGGCTATGGCACCTGGGTCAGCAACAGCGCCTGCACCAAGATCGTCGGCATCGAGATCGCCGCCGAGGACTGGTTTGCCCTGAACACCTGGCAGAAGTTCAACGAGATGTTCCACAAGCGGCCGCTGTGCCGCCTGTTCAGCGTAGACCTGACCACAGGCAAGCGCACCGTCATCCTGGAGCAGCGCGGCTGGCTGGGCCACCCGCAATACCGCCCCTTCGACGACAACACCGTCGCCTACTGCCACGAAGGCCCGCACGACCTCATCGACGCGCGCATGTGGTTCATCAACGAGGACGGCACGAACCGCCGCTGCGGCAAGGAGCACCTCGACGGCGAAAGCTGCACGCACGAGTTCTGGGTGCCGGACGGCAGCGCCATGATCTACGTCAGCTACAACGAGAAGTCGCCCGAGCGCTGGATCTACAGCCTGGACCCGGTCACGCTGGAGAACAAGCTGCTGACCGCGATGCCGCAGTGCTCGCACCTGATGAGCAACCACGACGGCACGCTGATCGTCGGCGACGGCTGCGGCAAGGCCAGCAGCGGCGACAACGAGATGCTGGCGGGCGACCCCTATCTGCACCTGTTCGACCTGAAGGCCGGCACCACCCGAACCATCGCCCGCCACGACAGCGGCTGGGACGTCTACAAGGACGACCGCCAGGTCACCCACCCCCACCCCAGCTTCACGCCGGACAACAAGCAGGTGCTGTTCAGCTGCGACAAGGAGCGCGCCAGCGGCGTCGAACCGGCCCTCTACCTGGCCGATCTGTGAAGCTCCTGCTCGCGCTCACGCTGGGCCTGCTCACCACGATGAGCCAGGCCCAGCCGCGCCCGCAGCTCACGCCAGAACAGGCGGCGGCGCACACGACAGCCGCCTACCTCGGCGACTGGAAGCCAGCGCCGCTGGCCGACCTAGGCGCCACGCCGCCGGACTTCATCGTCAAGCCCGGCGAGTCCGTGCAGGCTGCCATCGACAAGGTGCCGGCTGATGGCGGCAAGCGCTGGGTCATCCACATCCAGCCCGGCAGCTACCGCGGGCCCTTGTGCATCAAGGACAAGGCGCCCATCGCCCTCGTCGGCTCGGCGCTGGATGCCGCCGCCGTCGTGCTGGTCGACAACCGCTTCTCCGGCAAGCCCAAAGGCGAGAACGAGCCCGCCCATCCCTGCTGGCCGGAGATTGGCAAGACCACCATCGGCACCAGCGGCAGCACCAGCATGCTGGTGCAGAGCAACGACGTGCAGCTCATCTCGCTGACCATCGCCAACGACGCGATGGACGGCGTGCGCCGCGGCGAGGCCTACCCACCCGGCGTGGGCGAAAGCGGCGGCGCCCAGGCCGTGGCCCTCACGCTGATGGGCGACCGCATCCAGCTCGACAACGTGCGCCTGCTGGGCCACCAGGACACGCTGTACGCCAAGCGTCGCGCGCCCGAAGCCCCCGCTCGCCAGCTCATCCGCCACAGCCTCATCGCCGGCGACGTGGACTTCATCTTCGGCAACGCCGTGCTCGTCATCGAGCACAGCACCATCCTGACCCGCGCCAATCGCCGCACGCCCGGGCACGGCGGCATCATCCTCGCGCCCAGCACGGCGCCCGACGTGACCCAGGGCTTTCTCGTCACGCACAGCCGCCTCGTCGGCGAGCCCGGCATCGCGCCCGGTGCCACTGCACTAGGCCGCGCCTGGGACGCCGGCGTCAAGGCCGGCACGTGGCAGGCCGGCAGCAGCCCCAACGGCGTGGCTGTCGTGCGCGACAGCGAGATCGGCGCCCATGTCGGTCCCTGGTCGGCCAGCACCTCGCGCCGGCCTTTCGACGCCGCCGGCAACCGCCTGAACGAGTTCAACAACAACCGCCCATGAAGCGCCGCCACGTCCTCGCCCTGAGCGCCCTGCCCATCCTGGGCGGCTGCGCAGCCACTGCACCCGCACCGGTCGAACTGCCGCTGGGTTGGGCCGGCGTCGGCAACACCATCGGCGGCGCCAAGGCGATTCCCGAGCACATCTTCGACGTGCACGACCGCGCCGGCCTGGATGCGGCTCTGCGCCTGGGCGACAAGCCCAAGATCATCCGTCTGCACAGCTTCATCGACCTCTGCCCCGGTGGTGTCGAGGCCTTCCGCGACCCCGAGTTCAACTTCGACGCCTTCGACCGCGCCTTCGACCCCGCCACCTGGGGTCGCGACGACCCCAAGGGGCCGCTGGAAGACGCCCGCAAGCGCTCCGAGAAACGCCAGGCCGAGGTCTCCGTCGTGCGCCTGCCGTCCAACACGACGCTGCTGGGCGCTGCGCCAGGCGCAGGCTTCCAGCACGGCATGGTGCTGCTGGACAAGGTCAGCAACATCGTCATCCGCGACCTGCGCTTCTCTGACGCCTACGACCACTTCCCCGCCTGGGAGCCGCGCGACAACGGCCACGGCGAGTGGAACTCGGAGTACGACGGCCTGTCCCTGCGCACCGCCGACCGCGTCTGCGTGGACCACTGCCACTTCGACGACGGCAGCCACCCCGACCATCTCGAACCCATCCGCCTGGGCCGCCGCGTGCAGCACCATGACGGCCTGCTCGACATCACCAACGGCAGCGACCTCGTCACCGTGTCCTGGTGTCGCTTCCAGGCCCATGACAAGACCATGCTGATCGGCAGCAGCGACAGCAAGACCAGCGACGAGGGCAAGCTGCGCGTGACCCTGCACCACAACCATTTCCACGCCTGCAAGGAACGCACGCCGCGCGTACGCTTCGGCCGCGTGCACGTGGTGGCCAACCTGTTCAGCGCCGACCGCGTCGAAGACTTCGGCTACTCCCTGGGCGTCGGCATCCGCTCTCGCCTCTACAGCGAGCACAACCGCTGGGAGCTGCCCGCCTCGATTCAAGCTGACAAGCTGATTCGCCGCCTCAAGGGCAGCGCCTTTTTCGATCACGACAGCCGCCTGAACGGCCGGCCCGTGGACATCCTGGCCGCTTGGGCCGCCGCCCACCCTACCGAGACGCTGTCCGCCGACCTCGGCTGGCGCCCCGACGAGTCCTATGACGCAGCGGCGCTGCGCCCGGCCGGGCTCGATCAACTGGTTGAGCAAATCCGCGCTGGCGCCGGGCCGCGTCGAGCCTGAGTCAGAATCCACACCTCCGCACCCTGAAACAAGCGTCCGAAAGAATCAGAACGATGGATGAAGACATTGGTGATTCAAAGCAACCCGAATCGGTTGCCGCGGTGCTCAAGGTGTTTGCCATCCTGAACGCCCTCGGTGAGCGCAGTGACATCGGTATCACCGACCTCTCGGTGCGCCTGGCCATGCCCAAGGCGACGGTCTACCGTTTCCTGCAGACGATGAAGGGCCTGGGCTATGTGCGCCAGGAGGCCGACAGCGAGCGCTATGGCCTGGCCATGCGCATGTTCGAGATCGGCGCCAAGGCCCTGCCCTCGCCCGAGCTCGTCGACCTCGCCAAGCACCATATGCAGATGCTGGCCGACGCCACCGGCGAGACCGTCCACCTGGGCAGCCTCATCGACAGCGAGATCATCTACATCCACAAGGTCGACTCGCGCCACATGCTGGGCATGTATTCGCGCATCGGCCGCCGCGCGCCACTGCATTGCACCGCCATCGGCAAGGTGCTGATGGCCTGGGAACACCCGGAGCGCCGCGACCGCATCCTGGACGGCGCCAGCTTCCAGCGTTTCCGCGACAAGACCATCACCGAGCGCCCGGCCTTCCTGGCCGAGCTGGCGACGGTCAAGGCGCAAGGCTTCGGCGAGGACCGCGAGGAGTTCGACGACCACATCCGCTGCCTGGGTGTACCCATCTTCGACCGCCTGGGCCAGCCCATCGCCGGCATGAGCGTGTCCTTCCCCACCTTCCGCTTCGACGTGGACAAGGCACCCGAGGTCGTCAAGATGCTGCAGAACGCCAGCAAGGACATCTCCGAGAAGCTGGGTTGCACGGCCTACCCGATCACGATCGGGGCTTGAGTCTGGCGCTCTAGAACGTTGTCGCCCCTGGGACGCAGGGGTCCCTGCCAGGGTGCTTCAATGGCGGCTGTTGTGTGAACAAACAGCCCCCCATGAGCCAAGTCAACCGCCAGATCGTCCTCGCCTCCCGCCCCAAGGGCGAGGTCACACCCGACAACTTCCGCCTCGTCGAAGCGCCGCTCGCCGCGCTGGCCGACGGCCAGGTGCGCGTGCGCAACCACTATCTGAGCCTCGACCCGTATATGCGAGGCCGCATGAACGACAGCAAGAGCTATGCGGCTTCGCAGGCGATTGACGAGGTCATGATCGGCGGCACGGTCGGTGAAGTCGTCGAGTCGAAGAACGCCAACTTTGCCGTCGGCGACAAGGTCGTCGGCATGGGTGGCTGGCAGGAATTCCAGACCGTCGATGCCACGCAGCGCGGCGTGCTGAACAAGGTCGACACCACCCACATCCCGCTGTCCGCCTACCTCGGCTCGGTCGGCATGCCCGGCGTGACGGCCTGGTATGGCCTGATGAAGATCATCAACGTGAAGGCTGGTGAGACGGTCGTCGTC